>DASWAK010000505.1:0-6991 GCA_036391175.1 Pseudolabrys sp. | reverse complement strand
AGCACGCGGCAAGCACATCGGCGCCCAATTGCCGCAGCAGCTTCACTGCGCCCTCCGCGGTGCCGCCCGTCGCAATGAGATCGTCCACCAAAATCACCCGCTCGCCTTTCGACACCGCGTCCTCGTGCACTTCCATCTCGTCGAGGCCATACTCTAACGAATAGGCGATGCTCACGCGCTTGTGCGGCAGCTTGCCCTTCTTGCGGATCGGTATGAAGCCGGCCGAAACCTGATGCGCCACCGCTCCGCCCAGAATAAATCCGCGCGCCTCGATACCGGCGACCTTGTCGATCTTCATGCCGGCCCAGGGCTGCACCAGTTCATCGACCGCGCGACGAAACGCGCGCGCGTCGCCTAACAGCGTCGTGATGTCGCGAAACATGATGCCGGGCTTGGGATAGTCCGGGATCGAGCGAATCGCCGTGCGGAGATCGTTTTTCAGGGAGGGAGAGGTCATAAGTCGCGTATTCTATCCTTCTGCTGTCATGATGGCACAAGAGTTGACGCAAACGCCGTTCTACCCCTTGAGCACCCTCCCCGCGACCGCATCGAGCTTCTTGATCAGCTCCGGGTCGCGCGCCTCGGGCGCGGTAATCAGCGCGGTGTCGAGCGCGCGATCCGAACCGATGGGGCAAGGCTCGTGCTCGCGTGGAAAATCGCGCGCCAGCCGCGCCACCAGACGTTTGGCTTTTTCGGCATTCTCCATGAGCACCCTGATGATGTCCTGCACGGTGACCGCATCGTGGCCTGGGTGCCAGCAATCGAAATCGGTCACCATGGCGGCGGTGGCGTAACAAATCTCGGCTTCGCGCGCGAGTTTGGCTTCCGGCATGTTGGTCATGCCGATCACCGAATAGCCGAGCTGCTTGTAGGTCATGCTCTCGGCGTAAGTAGAGAACTGCGGGCCCTCCATGCAAACATAAGTGCCGCCCCAGTGCGGCTTGATGCCTTCTGCCATCGCCGCATTGCGCAAGTGCGCACGCAGAAGGGGCGAAACCGGATGTGCCATCGATACGTGCGCCACCAGTCCCTTGCCGAAGAACGAGCTCTCCCGCTTATGGGTGCGATCGACGAACTGGTCCACCAGAACGAAAGTGCCGGGCGGTAATTCCTCCCTGAACGAGCCGCACGCCGACAGCGAAATCAGATCGGTGACGCCGGCACGCTTGAACCCATCGATGTTGGCCCGATAATTGATGTCGGACGGCGACAGGCGGTGGCCCGTATCGTGGCGCGACAGAAACACGACCGGCAGGCCTGCGATCTCGCCAATGCGCAGAGGCCCGGACGCCTCGCCCCACGGGCTCTTGATGCGCTGTTCGCGCACATTGGTAAGCCCCGGCAGGTCGTAAATACCGGACCCGCCGATAATGCCAAGGACCGCTTTGGTCATCGCTCGCTTCAGCTCCCGTATCAAAAACGAAGGGCCCCGAATGGGGCCCTCACGTCAAGAGCATTCGTGCGGCTAGTGCACTGCCGACCAGACCTTCTTCTTGGTGAAATACATGAGCCCCGCGAGCACGATCAGGAAGATCATGACCTGGAAGCCCAGGCGCTTGCGCGCGACCAGGTGTGGCTCGGCGGCCCACATCAGGAAGGCAGAGATGTCCCTGGAATACTGATCCACGGTCTGCGGGGCGCCGTCGTCATAGGTGACCTGGTTTGCCTGCAGTGGAGGCGGCATCGCGATGTTGTGGCCCGGGAAATACTTGTTGTAGGTGCCGTTCTGTGGCAACTGGAAGCCCTTGGGGGGCTCCTGATAGCCGTTGAGAAGCGCAGCGATGTAGTCCGGGCCCTGCTCCTGATACTGCGTGAACATGTCGATCACGAACCAAGGAAAGCCGCGCTGATACGTGCGCGCCTTGGCCAACGTCGACATATCGGGCGGGGCGACGCCATACACCGCCTTTGCCGCGAGCTCGTTCGCGTATGGTGACGGGAAATAGTCGGCCAGTCGGCCGGCGCGCTCGATGGGCTCGCCCTTGTCGTCGATATCCTTAATCTTGGCTTCAGCCGCTACCGCTGCCGCCTGCGCCTCGGAGAAGCCCGGGCCACCTGGCTCGGCGAGATTGCGAAAAGCCACCATCTGCATCGAATGGCAGACCGAGCAGACCTCTTTGTAAATCTTGAAGCCGCGTTGGAGTTGCGCCTCGTCGTATTTGCCGAACGGTCCGGCGAACGACCATTTTAGCTTTGGCGGAACTTCTTGCTCCTCTGCCATCGCGGGCAGCGCAAATGTAGCAACCACGCCGGCGAGCGTGAGAGCGAGAACGGTGCGCTTCATCGTCATGATCGTTCTCCCGCTCACGCTTTCGTGCCCAGAACCGATTCCGAAATCGAATTCGGCAACGGCTTGGTCTTCTCGAAGATGCCGAGCAGCGGCAGGATGACCAGGAAAAAGCCGAAGTAGTAGGCGGTGAAGATGCGCGCGAGAATGACGTAGATGCCTTCTGGCGGCCTTCCGCCGAGCCAGCCGAGCCCGATGCACACGATCACGAACAGCCAGAAGAACTGCTTGAACAGCGGCCGATAGCGAGCCGAGCGCACGCGCGAGGTATCAAGCCAGGGGATGAAAGCCAGGATTAGGATCGAGGAGAACAGCGCGATTACCCCCATCAGCTTGTCGGGGATCGACCGTAGGATGGCGTAGAACGGCAGGTAGTACCATTCCGGTACGATTTCCGCCGGTGTGACCGCCGGATTGGCGGGAATATAGTTGTCGGCGGCGAGGAGGTAGTTCGGAATATAGAAAACAAACCAAGCAAACAGGATGCAGAAGCACGCCATGAAGAAGCCGTCCTTGACGGTTGCATAGGGCGTGAACGGCACAGTGTCCTTGTCCGACTTCGGCTCGATGCCGGTCGGGTTATTTTGCCCAACGACATGGAGCGCCCAGACGTGCAGCACGACCACGCCCGCGATCGCGAACGGCAGCAGGTAGTGCAGCGAATAGAACCGGTTGAGCGTCGGATTGCCGACCGCATAACCGCCCCACAGCCAGGTGACGATGGCGTCGCCGACACCAGGAATGGCAGAGAACAGGTTAGTGATTACGGTCGCGGCCCAGAAGCTCATCTGCCCCCAGACCAGCACGTAACCCATGAATCCAGCCGCCATCATCAGCACGTAGATGATGACGCCGAGAATCCAGAGCACCTCTCGCGGCTCTTTATATGACCCGTAATAGATGCCGCGGAACATGTGGATATAGACGGCGAGGAAGAACATCGACGCGCCGGTGGCGTGCAGATAGCGCAACAGCCAACCGAAGTTGACGTCGCGCATAATGGTCTCGATCGATTTGAAAGCGAGATCGACATTGGGCGTGTAGTGCATCGCCAGCACAATGCCGGTGATGATCTGCACGCCGAGCATGAATGACAGGATACCGCCGAAGGTCCACCAGTAGTTCAGATTACGCGGCGTCGGATAGGCGACGAAGGAGGAATGAACCAGGCCACCGATCGGCAACCGCTTCTCTAACCATTGCAGAGATTTGCTCTGCGGTTGGTAGGTCGAGTGTCCGCTCATGATTGAACCTTGAATGCGACGTTTCGCTTAACCGATCTGAACCTTGGTATCGGATACGAACTTATAGGGCGGCAACGGCAGATTCTTCGGGGCTGGACCCCTGCGGATGCGACCCGAAGTGTCGTATTGCGAACCGTGGCACGGGCAGAACCAGCCGTCATATTCGCCCTGATGGGCGAGCGGGATGCAGCCGAGATGTGTGCAGATGCCGATGATGACCAGCCACTGATCGTGACCCGGCTTGACGCGCTCACTGTCCGGCTCGGGATCGGGCAGGTCGGCAACGTTGACTTTCTGCGCCTCCTCGATCTCCTTCTTGGTGCGATGGAAGATGAAGATCGGCTTCGAGCGCCAGAACACCTTGATGATCTGCCCGTCGGCAATGGGAGCGAGATCGACGTCGATCGGCGCGCCGGCCGCGATGGTCGAGGCATCCGGGTTCATCTGTGCGATCAATGGCACCAGGGTCGCCGCGGCCCCCACCGCGCCGACGGCGCCAGTGGCTATGTAGAGAAAGTCGCGGCGCGTGTGCTCCGCCGAAGACACGGTCGTCACGTCTTGGGCCCTCTCCCCCGGCTGGCTTGTTCATCCACCCGCGGCTGGAGCCCGGGACCGAAATCCCATGGGCGGCGGGGCGGACCGGTTGCGGCAGCCCTGAAAAAGGCAGGACAGCGCGTCGGTGGCGTTCTATTGGCACCCTTGCAGCGCAAGCGCAAGCCCGCTATCGCGCCCGCGAGGATTAGTCGCATAAATCATTCGCCTAGAGCGGCCCAATCCCTGACAACGGGAAATTGCCAGACTCATCATGCGGATCGCCCTTTACGAGCCTGACATTCCCCAGAATACCGGCACGATTCTGCGGCTTTGCGCCTGCCTGGGAATTGAAGCGCACATCATCGAGCCGGCCGGCTTCCCGGTCACCGATCGTGCCTTCCGCCGGGCCGGCATGGACTATCTCGACCAGGTTGCCCTGACCCGCCATGGATCGTTTGCGGCCTTTGAGGAATGGCGGCAGCGTCAGCGTCTATCGTTGATACTGCTCACCACCACCGCCCAGCGATCGTATCTCAACCATGCCTTCAGCACCGACCAGGTGTTGCTGTTCGGGCGTGAGAGCGCCGGCGTGCCGGATTCGTTACACAAGGCCGCCGACGCGCGGCTGCGGGTGCCGATGCAGCCAGGCATGCGTTCGCTCAACGTCGCGATTGTAGCCGCCATGGTCGTCGGCGAAGCGCTGCGTCAGACGGTTGGCTTGCCACGGTGATAAGATGAGCCATGACCAGAAGGGTTCTGGCGGCGACGGCGGTTGTGCTCGCGTTTGGCTCCAACGATGCGAACGCGGCAAGGACTTTGCTCGTTGACTTAGCATGCGCCGCGCGCAGAAACTCGACCGCACAGGCACGACAATTGATTACGAAATCGCGGCGATCGACCGCGAGGCGGCCGAAGGCGTACTATTGCAAAATCAGCTCAATGCGGAGCTGCCTATGCTCGGCGGCTATGATGAGCCTGCGCTCATTGAGTTCCAACGGCGGGTCACGCGCCACGAAGAGCTGGCAAAAAAATTCCAGGCGGAATTCCCGCTCTATCAGCAAAAACAGAAAGATTACGATGCCGCCGTCGCCGAATTTGAGCACATTTGCGCGAGCCGCTTTCGTCCCGGCGATCTCGAAGCAGTCAAGCGCAAACTCGACCTCAAATAGTGCAGCTGCTGCCAGTCTGATCCAGATCAATTGTCCGGGCCGACCGTGCACTATCGCCTGCGTCACGATATAATTCCGAATTGGAGCCGGTCATGGACGCAGGACAACTGGAAGCCCGCAAGACGCGTGCGCGAACCTGGTTCGAAGCGCTGCGTGATGATATTTGCGCGGCCTTCGAGGCGGTGGAAGACGCGCTGCCGGCGGAGGCACCCCTCGCCGACCGTGCGGCGGGCCGCTTCGTTCGCACGCCCTGGCAGCGCACCGACCATAGCGGCGCGCCGGGTGGTGGCGGCGTGATGGCATTAATGCGTGGGCGCGTGTTCGAAAAGGTCGGAGTGCATTGCTCGACCGTGCACGGCGAATTCGCGCCGGAATTCCGTAAGGAGATACCAGGCGCCGACAAAGACCCGCGGTTCTGGGCTTCCGGCATTTCACTGATCGCACACCTGCACAATCCGCACGTTCCGGCGGTGCACTTGAACACCCGCTTCGTCGTCACCACCAAATCCTGGTTCGGCGGCGGCGCCGACCTTACGCCCGTGCTGGGCAAGCGCCGCACTCAGAACGACCCCGACAGCGTCGCCTTCCATGCCGCGATGAAAATGGCCTGCGACGCACACGCCGAAATCGCGCCTTATGACAAATACAAGAAATGGTGTGATGACTATTTCTTTCTCAAGCACCGTAACGAATCGCGCGGCATCGGCGGGATTTTTTACGACTATCTCGAAACCGATTGGGATAAGACCTTTGCATTCACACAAGACGTCGGCCGCGCTTTCCTTCGTGTTTATCCAGGATTAGTACGAAAGAATTTCACGGCGCCCTGGGACGAAACTGAGCGTGAAGAACAATTGATCCGCCGCGGCCGTTACGTCGAATTCAACCTGCTTTATGACCGCGGTACCATTTTCGGCCTCAAGACAGGTGGCAATGTGGAATCAATCCTCTCCTCCATGCCGCCTGTTGTGAAATGGCCGTGACGTCTGAATGCGTACGCCGCCATTCAAACAGAGGCGCAAGTTCGGTAAGTTGAATGGAGCGCTGTGCTAAGCTGATCGTTCACCGCGGCGCAAGTTCAGCGCAGCGCGCCCCATACCAGAAACACTCCGCCTAGCAAAACCACTGCGTCGAGGATCGCCGTGTGCACATGTACCGGCATGCGGTCGACGAAAGCCTTGGCCAGGAAAGCACCAGGCAGCGCCACCAGCCCCGTCAACAGTGCGAAGGCGATCACCTGCGTAGTGATCACGCCGGCAATTCCGAACACTGAAATCTTCACCACGCCGATCACGATCGAAATGGCGGCATCGGTGGCGATCACGCCGGCGCCTTCGACGCCGGCCGCCATCAGGAGCGATAACAGAATCACGCCCGAGCCTGCCGTGCCGCCGACCACCACGCCGTAGCCGAACGACCCGAGCGCCAATCCCCCATCACCGATCTTGACGCCGTGATAGCGAAGCAGGCGGCGCAGCGGCACGCTCAGGATCAGCATGCCGCCGATCACCAGCGCGGCGCCGGCGTTGCTGAGCTTCGTGTAACCCCATGCGCCGAGCACGCAGGTCGGCACCGCCGTAACGAGCACGATCGCCGTGCGCCGCCAGTCGGCGTAATTGAGAAACGCAAAGACCCGGCTCGAATTGGTGAACATCGCCGAGACGGCGATGATCGGCACGACCGGCTCGGCGCCCACCAGTGGCACCAGGACCAATGGCATGAGCGCACCTGTGCCGTAGCCCGACACCCCACCGACG
>DASWAK010000504.1:0-7140 GCA_036391175.1 Pseudolabrys sp. | reverse complement strand
GGACTTGGCAAGGAGGCATTTTTTGAACGCCTGCAAAACGACATTGAAAGTGCGACGGTGCGCCTGATTGCTGAGGGTCGGGCGAAAATGGGACGATGAGCCATTTTACAGACACCGAGCCTGCTATGTCAGCCGGTGGCTGACTCATGCACTCCTTTGAGCTGTTCGGCCAGCACGTACAAATCGGCGTCTCGGATTCCAAGGGCTTGCAGCTCTTTCACACTCGCCAGCACGTAATCGCGGCAAGCACCTGACCGGCCGTGACCCTGGCGAGCGTAGTGCAGTTGCTCGGCAAGGTTTAGTCGCCCGGCATATTGGCGGTGGCCACGATCGACCACGTAGCAAAGCGCGTGCACGCTTTCTTGCGGATCATCGTCAAGCCAAACCCTGCGCCAGGCCTCGCGATAAACCCGAGTGACCTGTTCGCGAGCGCGCAAGTATTCGATTGTTTTTGATCGCCGTGCGGAGGCCACCCGGTACGCTATGCCCCGGCAATTACCGCCGCGATCGAGGCCGAATACCAAGCCAGGCTTTTCCGGAGTCCCGCGGTGCACGAACGAGTAGACACAAAGCGCGCGATGGGCGCCTACCAGGCGTGCATTACGCCGCTCGAGAAAATCAAAGCCGGCCCGCCACATCAGCGAGCCATAGGCGAAGACCCAAAAGTCCTCATTGCTTTGAGCGGGAGGTGCGTTCATCGTGGCAGGGAACGGACCACGGCGTTGAGGAGCCGGCGACTTGTGTCCGCCTAACAGGATGCCGGCTCCCCTGCAACTCACCCGCGGGCTTGGGCGCAGAAACGCCGTATTCGGCCGGTTTTAAATTCAAATGATGGGTAATCCAACGAGCCTGCAGTCGCGTCGTCGAACCGGACTTCGCTACACGATTCTACTTTTTATCGTGGTGGCACTGGTGGCCGGGTGGACCGGGTTTTGGAAATTTGCCTCCAGCAAGGCCCAGGAGGCGATCGAGGGCTGGCGTGCGCGAGAGGCCAAGGCGGGGCGATTCTATAACTGCGGTTCGCAGACTGTTGGTGGATACCCGTTCCGCATTGAGGTGAACTGCGAGAGAGCCTCAGCACTGTTCCGCAGCAACCAGCCTCCGGTTGAGCTTAAGGCTAGCAGTCTGGTGGTGCTGGCGCAGGTCTATCAGCCTGGCTTGCTTATCAGCGAATATCACGGCCCACTCACTATCGGTGAGCCCGGAAAATTGCCGGACATCGTGGCTGACTGGAAGCTTGCGCAATCGAGTGTGCGCGGAACACCGACGGCACCCAGTCGCGCGTCGCTCGTATTCGAACAACCGGCAGTCGATCGCATGAATGGCGACGATCGCCAGAGCATATTGCGCGCCAAGCATTTTGAGATCCACGGCCGTATTGTTGAGGGCTCAGCCGCCGATAAACCCGTCATTGAGATCGCGTTGCAGCTCGATCAGGCATCAGCACCAGCACTGCATCCAGCCGCTGCGCAATCAATCGATGCCAACGTCACGGGGGTCCTTCGCGGTTTGAACGATTTTTCGCCGAAGCCCTGGTCTGTGCGTTTTCGCGAGATGCAGGCGGCAGGTGGCCGCATCGACATCACCCAGGCGCGCGTGCAACAGGGCGAAATCCTTGCGGTCGGCGGCGGCAGCCTGTCGATTAACGGCAATGGCCGGCTCGAGGGCCAACTGCGCGTCACAATGGCCGGGCTGGATCAGTTCCTTGCCGCAATCGGCGCGCAGCAGCGGGTACAAAGCTCATCTAGCATGGACAAGCTTGTCGGTGCGCTCGACCGCCTTGCGCCCGGTCTCGGCGATGTGGCGCGTCAGCAGGCGGGCGCCAATATTGCGCTCGGCATCAACATGCTCGGCGAGCAGACTACGCTGGAAGGCAAGCGAGCGGTAACACTGCCGTTGCGTTTCACTGACGGTTCGGTATTTCTCGGACCGATCCCAATCGGCAATACACCCGCGTTGTTCTAGCCTTTTTCCGACGCGTAAGGCTTCGGTAGCGGTTCCAGTCCCGGATGTGGACGGCCGAAATCCGGTGCTGGCGAATCCTGGCCGATGTCGACAATGCCTTTGCGGATCGCGCGTGTGCGAGTGAATTGTTCAAACAATGCGTCACCGTCGCCTTTGCGGATCGCCTTGGTCAACGCCGAGATATCCTCATTGAAGCGGCCGAGCATTTCTAAGACCGCCTCCTTGTTGGCCAGAAACACATCACGCCACATCGTTGGGTCGGATGCGGCGATGCGCGTGAAGTCGCGGAATCCGCCGGCCGAGAATTTCAAAACTTCCGAACGCGTCACCGTCTGCAATTCGTCGGCAGTTCCGACTATCGTGTAGGCAATCAGATGTGGCAAATGACTGGTAATGGCGAGCACCAGGTCGTGATGGTCCGCGTCCATAGTGTCGACATTGGCGCCGAGCAAGCGCCAGAATGCGGCGAGTTTGTCCACCGCCCTGGTGTCGGCACCCTTGGGAGGCGTCAGGATGCACCAGCGGTTGACGAATAGTTCGGCGAAGCCGGCATCCGGTCCGGAATACTCTGTGCCTGCAACCGGGTGCGCCGGAACGAAATGCACGGTCTTCGGCAGATGTGGGCTCATGTCGCGCACGACCGCACCTTTCACCGAGCCGACATCGGAGACGATTGCGCCGGCGGCAAGATGCGGGCCGATCTCCTTGGCCACAGGGCCACAAGCGCCGACCGGGACGCAGACGATGACCAGGTCAGCGCCTTCGACCGCGGTGGCATTGCTTTCCGCCACTTGGTCCGCAAGGCCGAGCTCAGCGACGCGCCGGCGCGTCTGCGGTGATCGTGCAGTCGCTACGATTGTGCACACCACACCTTGAGCCCGCGCTGCACGCGCGATCGAGGAGCCAATCAACCCGACACCTATCAGGGCCAGGCGATTGAACAGGGGGGCGGGTTTACTCATGCCGATTTCTCATGAATTCCTTGAGCGCCTGCACCACCAGACGGTTGGCCTCCTCAGTGCCCACGCTCATTCTCAACGCATTCGGCAGCTTATAGGCGCCGACTTGGCGCAGAATAAGCCCACGCTTTGTGAGGAACGCGTCAGCATCCTTAGCGGTGTGGCCCTTGCGATCGGAAAAGTGGATGAGCAGGAAATTCGCAATGCTCGGCGTCACCTTCAGCCCGAGCTTGCCGATTTCCTCGGTGAGCCACGCAAGCCAGTGTGCGTTATGCGCGCGTGCGCGTTCGACATGTGCGGTGTCTCGAATGGCGGCGATACCCGCCGCGATGGCCGGGGCATTGACATTGAACGGACCGCGAACCCGATTGATTGCATCAACGACATGCGCTGGCCCATACATCCAGCCTAGCCGCAGAGCGGCCAATCCATAAATTTTCGAGAAGGTACGCGTCATCACCACGTTGTCTGTGGTAGCGACTAGCTCGATGCCGGATTCGTAATCGTTTCGCTGTACGTACTCCGCATAGGCGGCGTCGAGCACGAGTAGGACGTGCGGCGGTAGCCCTTTGTGCAACCGCTTAACCTCGTCGAACGGAATGTAGGTTCCCGTTGGATTGTTCGGATTAGCCAGGAACACTACCTTCGTACGCGGCGTCACCGACGTAAGGATAGCATCCACATTGACTGTGTAATTCATCTCCGGAGCCACGATCGGCGTTGCTCCTGCGGCGAGCGTTGCGATCGGATAGACAAGAAAGCCGTGGGTCGCGTGAATGGCCTCGTCGCCGTCTTTGAGATAGGCGCGCGCGATCAGATTGAGCAAGTCATCGGAGCCCGCACCGCAAACGATACGATCGGGATCAAGGCCGAACGCTGCACCGATCGCCTCGCGCAAGGCCAAAGCCGAACCGTCGGGATAATCTTCCAGATGCTCGCCGGCTGCACGATAAGCAGCGATTGCGTTCGCGCTCGGCCCCAATGGCGTCTCATTGGAGGAAAGCTTGAACACTTTGGCAACGCCGGGCGCGCTGCTCTTGCCCGGAACGTAGGGGGCGATATCGAGCACGCCGGGGCGCGGTTGCGGACGGTTCGCAGTCATTAGCAGTTTTCCGAACGATTAGGCCTTGTCGGCGGCAACCGTATAGCGCGTTGCGTGGCTCCCGACGAGGGCTGCCGAGCGCACTGTGGCGCCAGCCTTAACCAGAGCCGCGCTGATTGACTCAAGGCTCGCATCTCTGGGCAGGCTCACTAGTAAGGCGCCGCCGTCGAAGGCGCGGTCGGGTACGGCGATGAAATCGGCGAGTGCGGACAACGCCTGTGCGGCGCCCACGCCCCAGCCGGAGACACGGATGCTCCACACCGCGGCTTCGGTCGCCATCGCGTCGGCCGCGACCCGGGAGAGCACGAACACCGGCAGGGCCGCTGGGTGGTCGGGGCGTTCGACGAAGGGTAGGCGCGCAATGATCTTGGGAGCGGCATCGAATTCCAGTGCGCTCCACCAGGCGCCCGCCGAAGCGATGTCAAAAGCGGGCACGAGCCCAAGATCACCTTTGGAGGCGGATACCGCAGCGACCACGCCGGCTGCACCCATGTGCGGGATAAACGGAACGGTGAAGCCGAAATGAAAACGGGCAGAATCCCGCATGAGCGCGTCACCTGCGGACAAATCGGCATGTACGGAGAATGGCGCCTGCACGTAGGTAAAAGTTGAGATGATGACGCGCCAGATGCTCTCGACGGTGTCGAGTGGCAAAATGCCTTTGTGCCGCTTGACGAGCCGGCGCATCATTTCAGCTTCGCGCGCCGGTCGGAACGCCGACGAGCTGGCATCCTGGCCACGCTTGACCGCGATCAGGCGGTCGATGATCTCGCTGCGCTCGATCAGGAGCTGGTGCATCGCCTCGTCGATACGGTCAATCTCCTTGCGCAGATCGCCCAGAGAGGGTGCTTCGGGTAGCTTCGCCATAACCGCATTGTTAGGTGGGCCCGGCCCTGAAATCAAAGAAAACGTTGACTGTAACCTGCAAGGTTGACACTAAACCTCTCTTAATTGGCCCGCGATGCAGGTGATGCGCCGGGAGCGCATGGTTGACATGGGTGAAACCAATCTGACCAGCACTTATGCGGCGGCGGATTCACCGCGCGAAGCCGATCAGCCGCACGAGTCGCTCGTCGCTCATTTTGGAGCCGATAAGCCACTGAAGCTCGACGCCGGCGTGGAGCTGGCCCCGTTCCAGATTGCCTATAAGACCTACGGGGAACTCAATGCGGCGCGCTCGAATGCGGTTTTGATTTGTCATGCACTTACTGGCGACCAGCACGTCGCGAGCGTGCATCCGGTCACGAAGAAGTCAGGTTGGTGGGAGACGATGGTCGGCCCCGGCAAGCCGATCGATACCGAGCGCTATTTTGTGATCTGTCCGAACGTTGTGGGAGCCTGCATGGGCACCACTGGCCCATCGTCGACTGATCCGAAGACGGGCAAACCCTGGGGGCTCGATTTTCCCGTCATTACTATCCGCGACATGGTGCGTGCACAGGCCATGCTGCTTGATCATCTCGGCATCGAGTCGCTGTTCGCGGTCGCAGGCGGTTCGATGGGGGGCATGCAGGTGCTGCAATGGGCGGTGAGCTATCCGCAGCGCGTGTTCTGCGTGCTGCCGATTGCCTGCGCCACGCGCCATTCGGCGCAAAACATCGCGTTCCACGAGGTCGGTCGTCAGGCGATTATGGCAGATCCGGAATGGCGTGGTGGCCGTTATCTTTTGGAAGACACAAATCCAAGCCGTGGGCTCGCGGTCGCGCGCATGGGCGCGCATATTACTTACTTGTCAGATGCGGCACTTCATCGGAAGTTCGGCCGCAAATTCCAGGATCGGACAAATCCGACATTTTCATTCGATGCAGATTTCGAGGTGGAATCCTATCTGCGTCACCAGGGAATTTCTTTCGTCGAACGATTCGACGCCAATTCCTATCTCTATCTTACGCGAGCCATGGATTATTTCGATTTGGCTGCCGACTATGATGGCGTGCTGGCGAAGGCCTTCAAAGGTACGCCGACCCGGTTCTGCGTAATCTCATTCACAAGCGATTGGCTATTTCCGACATCGGAGTCGCGGGCCATTGTGCATGCGCTCAATGCGGCGAGCGCGCGAGTGTCGTTCGCCGAGATCGTAACGGACAAAGGTCATGATGCCTTTTTGCTCGATGAGCCTGAACTGTTTGCGATCGTACGCGGCTTCCTCGATGGCGCCGGCAAGGCACGCGGCTTGCGTTTTAAGGACTGAATTATGAAAATGTTGTCGCCCGCCGATGCCGATCTCACCGTGGCCAATATGGCGCGCACGCCTGGTGGTGGCGCCCGCGTCGACTTGGTCCTCGTCGCCGAGATGGTTGAGCGCGGCGCAAAGGTGCTCGACGTCGGATGCGGCGACGGCGAATTGCTGCGACTGTTGAGCGAAAGCCGTGGTGTCGACGGGCGCGGCGTTGAGCTGTCGCGCGAGGGCGTCAACGAATGTGTCGCAAAGGGGCTGGCCGTGATCCAAGGTGACGCGGACACGGATCTCGGCGACTACCCGGACGATGCTTTCGATTACGTGATCCTGTCGCAGACGCTACAGGCGACTCGGCACCCCCGCGTCGTGCTTGAGCACATGCTGCGCATCGGGCGTCACGCCATTGTGTCGTTCCCGAATTTTGGCCACTGGCAGGTCAGGCTCCAGCTGCTGTTCGCTGGCCACATGCCGCGCACCGATATCCTGCCGTTCAGCTGGTACGACACGCCCAACATCCACCATTGCACCATCAAGGATTTCCGCCAGCTCTGTATGGAGATCGGCGTGAAGATGGAGAAGGCGGTGGCGCTTAATGCTTGGGGCTCGCCGTTACGGCTCAATGCGCCCTGGTGGTTTTGGAACCTTTTTGGGGAACAAGCCGTATTTCTGCTTAGCCGGAAGGGCTGAGCCGGCATTGATTCGCGCGTAGATACCTGGGAATTGCTGCACTGCAACTTTAACTGTGCCGCGGCGTCGCTACTTCTTCGACTGTAAGTATTACTTTATAGGAAATCAGTATTCAGATATATATGTGAGTAATATCTCTTAGATAGGTGGTATAAATTATGTTACGGACGTATTCCAATCGAATAGCTGGTATGCGCTCCACGAAATGACCTCCCAATAATCACGAAAACGCCACATGCGGGCGGCGT
>DASWAK010000503.1:0-18820 GCA_036391175.1 Pseudolabrys sp. | reverse complement strand
AGGCACGCGTGCAGTACGCGATGCCCGCGTGATCGGCCGCATGATGTCCACGTGTGGTATGTCCCGCAACGGCCCCATGTTGGCTTGCGGTCGTGACGTACAACCGCCGATCAACAATACGGAAGCGCGTGCCAGTGATGCATTTGCTATGGCGGTGACGGTATTGGTGACGCCCGGTCCTGCCGTAACCATAGCGACACCAAACTGACCAGTAAGTTCCGCATGAGCGTGCGCCATGTGCACCGCGGCGCCTTCATCGCGAACGTCGATGATGCGGATACGTTGCCGGGCAACATGGTCCCAGATCGGTTGAATGTGGCCGCCTTGAAGACCGAAAATCCGGTCGATGCCGCGCGCCTTTAGAAAGCGGGCTATCCAGGCCGCGCAGGATAACTGGTCGGCATTGAGATCCCGCAACTTGTTCTCGGTGTGGCTCATGAACGCCTTCCCTTATCCCCTCAGCCGGAGGCAGAATTATGCTGCGCGCGCAAGACGCGATGCAGAATCTTTCCGGTCGTAGTTCTCGGCATGTCCTCTTCACGGATGAAAGATACCGATCTCGGCCGCTTGTAGCCGGCGATGCGGTCCTTGCACCAGTCGAGGATTTCGTCCGCGGTGGCGGTTACGCCATCGCGCGGAATAATCACCGCGTGCACCCGTTCACCCCATGTCTTATCCGCAATCCCAATGACGGCGACGTCTTTCACCTTTGGATGAGCGCCGACAAGTGATTCCACTTCCGAGGGATAAATGTTCTCGCCACCGGAAATGATCATGTTGCTCTTGCGATCGACCAGAAAAATGTAGCCGTCCTCATCGCGGCGGGCGAGATCACCGACCGTGCAATAATCTCCGCGGAACGCCTCTTTTGTTTTGTCGGGCAGCTTCCAGTAGCCATCGAATGTGTAGCAGTTGCTCGAATAGAGCTCGCCCGGCTCGCCTTCCGGTACGTCGTTGCCGTCCGCATCAAGCAGGCGGACCGGCCGCGAGCCGACGCATTCACGCCCGACCGAGCCCAACTTCGAGAACTGCTCATCTGGATGAAGCATGGTGACCCATCCAGCTTCGGTCGAGCCGTAAAGTTCGAACAGTCCAGACTTCCTGAAGTAGTCCATGATCGCCAGCTTGGTGTCGCGGCGGGCGGGGGCCGAGGAAATCATGAGTTTTGTCACTGCGTCGACGTTGTAACGGCTGCGCACATCCGACGAGAGACTGAGCATCATGATGAAATGCGTTGGCACCAGCGACGTGAACGTCGTACCGCCTTCGGCCAACGTGCGAATAAGGTGTTCTGGATCGAAACTCTTCCGACTGTAGACGGTGCAAATGCCGCCGCAATAAACAAGCGCGCTGAAAAAATACAAAGAATTCGCATGACACATCGGCATAACCAGCATTGCGCTATCGTGACGACTGAAGCCTAACTCCACCTCGGTCACCAGCGACAGCATGGCGCTACCGCGATGTGAGCGAATGGCGCCCTTTGGCTTGCCGGTTGTCCCGGAGGTATACATCAACGTCCAGGGATCTTCTGCTGCGACATTTACAGCGGGGGGTCGGTCGCTCGCGGCCGCGATCAGGTCTTCGTAGCTGCGGTATCCGGCATGGCGGGTTGGGCTGCCGAAGGTGATAAAAATTTTAGACGTGATTGAAAGGGTATCCCGAATCGACTCGATCGCACCTAACAATTTGTCTTCGACGACGAGGGCGCTCGCTTCGCTGTTTTCGACGACGTATTGAATTTCCGGTCCTACAAACCGAAAATTGATTGGCACAGCGATCAACCCGGCCATTGCCGTCGCGGTATAGATTTCCATCCACTCGACGCAGTTGTAGGCAAGGATGCAGACCCGGTCGCCTTTTGACAGTCCCAAGCCGATCAAGGCATTGGCCAGGCGGCATGACCGGTTATACCAGGCTCGAAACGTCATTTCCTTTTCAAGATCGCGTGCAGCGATCTTGTCCGGAAACATGCGCGCATGCATGCCGAGTACGATACCAAGGTGTGGCAATTGCCTCATTCAAAGTCGCCTTATTATAATCTTGGCGCCAATCTGCCTGGGACGCTTTCGGCTGGCAACGCATGTTTTGGCGGATGATTTCCTGCCGACAACCAAATCCATGCCGCTGGTACAGCATGACAACTTGAAGCATACTTTTCTGAAAATCGCGCCCGAGTACCATGCAGCCACTATCCGGCCTTCTTGTTTTGGATTTCACCACGCTTCTGCCCGGACCGTTGGCAACATTGATGCTCGCGGAAACCGGCGCCGAAGTGATCAAGATCGAACAGCCCGGTGGTGAAAACGCGCGGTATTTTCCACCAATGGTCGATGGTGAGAGCGCCGCTTTTTTGATGCTCAACCGCGGCAAGACGAGCATGACGCTCGACTTGAAGGGCGAAACCGGCCGCCGAAGGCTTCTCCCGCTGATTCAGCGGGCTGATATTCTAATCGAACAATTTCGGCCGGGCGTGATGGCGCGACTTGGTCTTGGCTATGAGGACGTTCGCACATTTAATCCCCGGCTGATCTATTGTTCAATCTCCGGCTACGGCCAGAGCGGTCCGCGCGTGCACGAGGCTGGCCACGATCTCAACTATATCGGAAATACCGGTTTGCTAGATCTGCAGCCGGGGCCAGTGGAATGTCCTGTCGTGCCGCCGATGCTGGCGGCCGACATTGCCGGCGGAAGCTTTCCGGCTGTGATCAACATTTTACTCGCTTTGCGTGCGCGTGACCAAAACGGAAAGGGTTGTCGCATCGATATTGCGATGACAGACGCAATGTTCACGTTCACCTGGGCAGCGCTAGCACTTGGCGCGGCGACCGGTCGATTTCCGAAACCACGTGAGATGTGGCTTGTCGGGGGCTCACCGCGCTATCAGATCTACCCGGCCAGAGACGGAAAGCTGGTCGCTTGCGGGGCCATCGAGCAGAAATTCTGGATTGCATTTACAAATGCAATTTCCTTGCCCACGGAATTCACTGACGACATGCGCAATCCCAAGGCGACGCAAGAGGCTGTTGCAAAGTTAATTGTGGCGCGATCGTCCGATGAATGGCGGCCGATCTTCGCCGCTGCCGATTGCTGCACAACGATTGTAACCTCGCTCGAAGAAGCGATGCGCGACACGCATTTCGTTGAACGCGGATTATTTGCGCATGAAGTTGCGACTGCTTCGGGTAAAAGCCTGCCAGCGCTACCGCTGCCCATCAGCCCAGAGTTTCGAGAGGCTTCAGGTGTGAAAAAAGCACCAAAGCTCAGCTAGAGGGTTTCGCCACGCATCAGCCGCGGTTGCGCCGTGGCCGGCGCGACGCCCTCGCGCATTACTGCGCGTCGCAATGGTCCGATGCGGTTGATCAGGTAAAGGCCCAGCCCGCGTGCGCCTTGCGCGGGGAGAAAATCACTGAGTAGAGTGCGATTAAGCATATCGATCAAGAGTGTGCGGCTGCCGACATCGGCCCGACGCAAGCGGTCATAGTTTGTCAGCACGGCCGCCCCGCCTAAATCGTGACCATCACGATAAGCTGCCACCGCGAGCTCGCTGATGGTGGCAGCATCGCGTAGACCCAGATTAAGCCCTTGAGCGCCAATCGGCGGGATCACATGTGCAGCTTCGCCTACCAATGCAATGTGCTTGTCGGCAAAGCGTCGTGCGGTCGCGATCTGAAGCGGAAAAAGGCCGCGACCCGGTTCGACTTCGATCTTCCCGAGAATCGAATGCGATGCGCGTTCGATCTTACCGGCGAGTTCAGCATTATCGATTCCGGCAAGCTCATCGGCCTCGACGGGATCGAGCACCCATACCAGGCTTGAGCGATTTCCCGGCAGAGGTACCAGCGTGAAAGGGCCGGTTAGGGTATGGAATTCGGTCGACGTTTCGTGATGCGGACGAGAATGCTGCAGGCAGACCGTGAGCGCGACCTGAGGGTAGCTCCGTTCGTCAATCCCGATATCGGCGGCGGCGCGGCAGAGAGAGCGACGACCATCGGCGCCGATCGCGAGAGGTGCGCGCAGTGATTGGCCACTCTTGAGTGCAATGGTAATCGCCGTAGCATCAGGCACAACGCTGAGCACTTCGTCTTCGACGAAGCGTAGGGCGGATAGAGTATGAGCGCGCCGCTCCAGCGCCTCGATCAGGTAGCGGTTCTCGATGTTGTACCCGAAAGCTTCGAGGTCGATCTCGCTTGATTCAAATTTTACTTCCGGCGCGCGCCAAAGTCGTCCGGTATCGTCGACGATTCGCATGACCTTGAGCGGTGCGGCCTGCCCCTTACACAGTTCCCAAACACCGAGCGTCTCCAGCGCGGTCACGGAACCCGCCAGCAGAGCTGTGGTGCGGTTATCCGGTTGGATTGGCCGTTTGCCCACCAAGACCGTTGGAATGCCGCCTTCCGCCAACGCAATGGCGGCAGTCAGTCCGGCAGGCCCGCCGCCAACCACAATGGCTGCGGGGCTATCGCCATATTTGTACGGCATCAAGGCGCTCGCTCAGGTTCGACGTTAACCGCACTAGCACGCACGGGGCAGGCACGGAAACCACGCCAAAGACTTGCGATACCCCAGCCGTGCCCGTTGCGCTATGCAGAAGGCCACCATGAGTGAAACCGCTGGCCACGATTTTGGTCACCTGCCGCCCGCCGCCGCCGGACTCGGCCGTATTTTTGCGCGGCCAAAACTACTGGTGGGGCTATGTGTGATTCTGCTTGCGGGTCTCGGCTGGTTCTATCTCGCCTTGCTCCTCGCCGGTTCGGGCGGATCCTTCAAAGGGTTTGGCGTTGATTTTTGGGCGCTTTGCGGACCGCTGCCGGATGGCGCGTGGAGCGCGACCGGTGTCGTAATCGTAGCCTCGATGTGGGGTGCGATGACGCTCGTGATGATGCTGCCCAGCGCCGCTCCCATGATCATGACCTATGCGGGCATTGCTGATACCGCCGCACGTAAGGACGAGCACATCGTTTCGCCGTTTGTGCTCGCGACTGGCTACATGATGGTTTGGATCGGGTTTTCAGTCGTCGCGGCGTTGGCCCAGATCATTTTGACGCAAGTTACGTTGCTCGACAGCAGCATGGCTTCGGCGAGCGGGCTTTTCTCGGGCGCAATATTCATTGCTGCTGGCCTGTACCAGTTCACTGCGCTCAAGCACGCTTGTCTCAACCGCTGCCAGCAACCGCTCCCCTTCTTTCTTGCGAACTGGGTCACCACAACACGCGGTGTATTGCGGCTGGGAATTAAGCAAGGTGTTTATTGCCTCGGCTGCTGCTGGGCGATGATGCTGGTGATGTTCGCGGTCGGAGTCATGAACGTCATCTGGATGGCGGGGATTGGCGTTGTGATGACCGTCGAGAAGATGCTCACCGGCCGGCGCTTCACGCATGCTGTCGGTGTGGCGCTTATTGTGGCCGGTGTCAGCATTGTATTGTGGGCTGTTGCCGCACATTGGCCGGTGCGAACGAGTTAAGTCAAGAAGAGCAAAAAAGGGAGTCATGCGTTGATGGAAAGTTGGAGTTTACGAGGAGAGCTGGCGCTCTCTTGCAGTTGCGCAGTTTTCTGTCCCTGCGTGTTGTCGCTCGGCGAGCATCCGCCGACTGAAAGCCGATGCCAGACCTGGGCTGGTATTCGTATCGACGACGGACATTTCGATACGACCGATCTTTCTGGAATTAAAGTTGGCCTGATGATGGATTTGCCCGGCATCATGTCGCGCGGTAACTGGACCGCTGCACTATTTGTTGACAACAATGCTTCGGCTTTAGCGGTGAAGGCCCTAACCAGAATTTTCACCGGACGCGTCGGCGGCACTACGCATTTGCTGTCGATCTTGGTAGGTCAATTCCTCGGGGTCAGGCAAGTACCGATCACCTATGAGATGAAAGGGGAAACCCGCATTATTCGGATCGAAAAATATGTCGATGGCGCAATCACGCCGATCCGAGGCAAGGAAGCCAACCAGAATGTCGTCATTCGAAATAGTGAGTACTGGATTGGTTCGGATATCATTGTTTCGCGCGCCGACAAATCGCGTTTCCGCGGTTTTGGCCGCAACTGGAACTTGGCCGGGCGGTCTGCTGAGATCGTCAAGCTCGATTGGGGCAACAGCGCATGAACCCGAAAAGCTTCTCTTCGACCCCAATCGGGGATGGGTGCGGGTTTGCGGGTAGAATCATGTGCAATTCTAAATCATGACGGGATTCGAGCGCGTCCGCGCTTTCATGGTTCATGTCTTTACGGCAAGCGGAGCGGCGCTGGCATTGCTCGCGCTAATCTTGGCAACCGGCGGACATTGGACGGGAATGTTCTTTCTTCTCGGGTTGGCGCTGGTCGTGGACGGCGCCGACGGACCAATAGCCCGCGCTTTCTGTGTACAGAAGGTGCTGCCGCGCTGGTCGGGCGAGACACTCGATCTGGTCGTGGACTTCGTCACCTACGTTTTTGTTCCGGCCTACGCCATTGCAGCGAGCGGATTGCTGCCGCAAGTACTTGCGATCCCCGCCGGCATTCTCGTCGTGATCAGCGGCGCCCTCTATTTCGCAGATCGCGAGATGAAAACCGAAGACAACTATTTTCGCGGATTTCCGGCCGTCTGGAATCTTGCGGCCTTCTATCTTTATTTGCTCGAGCCGCCGGAGTGGGCCGCCGCTGTCGCGATTGCTATTCTGGCGGGTCTAAGCTTCGCACCCATAAAGTTCCTGCATCCACTGCGCGTCAAACAGTGGCGCGTGTTTAACATCGCGCTGCTGGCAGTATGGGCGGCGCTGGCCTTTATCGCCATTGTTCAGGATCTGTCACCTGGCCTTTACGTGGTGCTGCCGCTGTCATTCATCGCGGTTTATTTTTTCGCCATTGGTTTGTTGCAAAGACCCGCCTGACCGTGTTCGATCACCAAAATTCAGGAGAGACCTATGTCTCGACCAGTCTTGCTCGTCGCCGGCGGTAGCCGCGGTATTGGAGCTGCCACTGCGAAGCTTGCTGGTGCGCGCGGCTATGACGTGGCGGTGAACTACAAGACCAATTCCAATGCAGCCGCTGCCGTGGTCAAGGCTGTCGAGAAGGAGGGTGGCAGAGCAGTCGCGATCCAAGGCAATATGGCACTGGAAAACGATATTGAACGGGTGTTCGACACCGCCAACGATGCCTTCGGATCGTTGACCCATTTCGTGCATAGCTCGGGTATCAGCGGTGACTATTCACGGTTGGACGACGCCAGCGCAAAAACGATTCGCGAGGTACTGGACGTAGATACCTTCGGGGCATTGCTCTGCCTTCGTGCGTGCGTCCGGCGAATGTCGACCAAACACGGCGGTAAGGGTGGCGCGGTCGTGATGCTGTCGTCGATGGCGGCACTGCTCGGTGGCGCCAATGAATGTGTCTGGTACGCAGCAGCCAAGGCAGGCGTCGATTCCATGGTTATTGGCGTCTCGCGAGAAGTTGCCAAGGAAGGCATGCGCATCAACGCGGTAACGCCGGGCGTAATCAATACCGACATTCAGCCGCCTGGACGCGTCGAACGCGTCACGCCCATGCTGCCGATGGGTAGGGCGGGGCAGGCGGACGAAGTTGCGGAAGCCGTGCTGTTCCTGCTCTCTGACGCAGCCTCCTATATCAACGGCGCAAACTTGCGCGTTTCGGGCGCGCGCTGACCAGCCTTGCGCTGGCTGGGCGGGTGCCTATGATCGCCGCCGAAGTTTTCCACTCTTAATCCAGGCAAATCGAAGGGGAGTATCATGGTCGCGGCAGTGCGCGTTCACAAACACGGCGGTCCCGAGGTTCTGACTTATGAGGAAGTCGACATCCCGGCGCCCGGGCAGGGTCAGATCAAGATCAAGCAGCATGCCGCCGGTATTAATTTCATCGACACCTATTTTCGCATGGGCATGTATCCATCACCGGTGGGCATGCCCTTCATTGCAGGCAACGAGAGCGCCGGTCAGGTCATTGCCGTCGGCCCCGGCGTGACTGACGTCAAAGTTGGCGATCGCGTTGCCTTCGTTGGCCCGCTTGGCGGCTATGCCGGCGAGCGCGTGGTTCCGGCTGACCGCGCCGTGAAGCTGCCCGACAATATTTCTTACGAGCAGGCTGCCGGAATGATGCTCAAGGGCATGACCGTGCAGTACCTGCTTAACCGCACCTACAAGGTCGAGAAAGGAACCGTCTGCCTCATCCATGCCGCCGCGGGTGGCGTCGGACTGATCGCATGCCAATGGGCGAATCATCTCGGCGCCACCGTGATCGGCACCGTCGGCTCCAAGGCCAAGGCCGAGCTCGCGAAGAAGAATGGCTGCCATCACACCATCCTCTATCGCGACGAGGATTTTGTGGCGAAGGTAAAAGAGATCACCAGCGGCAAACTTTGCGATGTGGTGTATGACGGCATCGGCAAGACCACGTTCCCGGGTTCGCTCGATTGCCTGCGACCGCTCGGTTATTTCGTCAGCTTCGGCAGCGCGTCCGGACAGATCGAGGCCTTCAACATCAACATCCTTCAGGCAAAAGGCTCGCTGTTTGCGACCCGTCCGACCCTCAACCACTATGTCGCCAAGCGTGATGATCTCATCTCTTGTGCCAAGGACCTGTTCCAAAAGGTCGGGTCCGGCGCGGTGAAGATTCCTGTCAACCAGACCTATCCACTCAAAGACGCGGCCAAGGCCCACAAGGAATTGGAAAGCCGCGACACGACAGGCTCATCGATTCTGGTGCCGTAAAGAGCCTATGCATGGCATTGCGGGTGGTGGCGGCTCTGTTATTCGTCGCCGCCGCCCCGCAGGCACCCCCCACCAGCGAGCCCGGCGCCGACGCGCTGGCGATCGTACGCAAGCATTGGGTGATATGCCACGCAGCAGAGCCTTCGCATAAAAACTTCCAGGAAACACCGAAAAACATCACGCTAGAGACCGTCCACAATCTGAAGAAATACGCCGCGACCATCTACGCTCAGACGATTCAGACCAAAGCAATGGCGCTTGGCAATCAGACCAACATGACCGACGATGAGCGCGCCACGCTTGGTCGATGGCTCAAGGCGTTGCCATGACCGGCGATGTGAAACCGTGGGGCGTATTCGCCACATTCGTGCTTGGGGCGCTCGCGCTGCTTGCTGGCCAGCTATCCGGGATCGCGGCGCTGACTAGCTTGTACGGACTTAGTCCGGCGCAGGTAGCGACAGCCACCCAGGACGGCGGCGCGATCGTGTTGTTCATATTCGTATCGGCGCCTATACAGGTAGCGGTCCTAATGATTGCCGCCGGTTACACAGGTAATGCGGCGGCCTATCTTGGCTACAAGATCCCCCGGCGGAGCGAAGTGGTGTTCGGCGTCGCCGTGCTTGTTGCGCTGATCGCATTGGGTGACGCGGTGAGCTGGCTCGCGGGCCGCAATATCGTCGATCGCTTCCAGACCGATATCTATCAGGCGGCTAAGAGCGCCAACCTACTGCCCCTGCTGCTGGTCGCGATCACGGTGTTCATTCCCGTCACCGAAGAGAGTCTATTTCGCGGGTTCCTTTTTCGAGGCTGGCTGCGGTCGCCGCGCCACGCTTGGCCCGTTATTGTCTTCACTGCAGGTTTGTTTGCCGTGATCCACGTTCAGTACGACTGGTTTCTAATGGCGCAGGTGTTTGCCTTTGGCGTCTTGTTCGGATGGATACGCTGGGCGACCGGCTCGACGATTCTGACCATGCTTCTTCACGCCCTGGTCAATCTGGAAGGCATGATTGAAACTGTATTGAGTCTGAACAGCTGATTAGGTTTGGCGGCACCGATCTATTTAAAGCAACGCAGCGAGGCGGGCGATCGCGGGGTGATGAGTGATCCCGGCCGGCAAGCGCGGCAGGCCAACGACTCCCGCTGTACCAGCGAAACGCGCAATACTTGCAACGGTATCGTCCAGCTCGACGGTGTCACGTTCGCTTTCGCTGACGACGATCGCGGCGACGGTCAGCTTACGCTGTGCCAGTACATCGAGCGCGGTGAGCGTATGGCTGATGGTGCCGAGGTAGCCCCCGACCACGAGTAAGAGCGGAATATCGAGAGCTGTCATCCAGTCGAGCACGGTGCGCTGACCATCAAGTGGCACCATGATTCCGCCGACGCCCTCGATGAAAAGGGGGCCGGTAGCGGTAGCGATCGCTGCACGGCTGAATGAAATCAATTTCTCAAAGTCGACGCGCCGGCCTTCGCGCGCGGCGGCGAGATCGGGCGATAGGGGCGCGCGAAAGCGCCACGGTGCAATACGCTCGACTTCGTCGGCCGTGACAGGCCGCCCGAGCGCGGAAAGCAGAACTGCCGGATCGCTGGTTTCGGCTACCGAAGAATCGTAACCGCTCACGATCGGTTTGAATGCGGTAACGGGCTGATTGGATTCACGTAGATAACGAACGAGCCCGGCGGTGACAAATGTCTTGCCGATATCGGTGCCAGTTGAGGTGACAAAATAGGCGGCCACGGGTTACGCCAATATTTCTTCCCGAACGATGTCAGCCAGCCGTTCAATCTGATCGTCGGGGTGCTGCGCGGTGAAGGTCAGACGTAGCCGGGCAGTGCCCACGGGTACCGTCGGTGGACGAATAGCGATCACCAGGTAGCCTTCGTTTTCTAGGAAGCGCGAAGCGACTAGCGCGCTCTCTTCATCGCCCGTCACGATAGGCACGATTGGGCTCTGCGCATCAGGCAGGCCAGCACGCTTGGTGAAGGCCTTGGCCTTTTGCACCGGTAAACCTGCGTATGCCGGCTCGCGCTCGATCAGGTCGAGCGCAGCAGTTGCCGCGGCAACACTGGCCGGCGGAAGCCCGGTTGAATAAATCAACGTGCGTGCTCGGTTGCGCATTAATTCGATTACCGGTGCCGACGCACATAGATAACCGCCATAGGAGCCGATCGCTTTCGACAAAGTGCCCATCTGAAGTGGTACCGGAATATGCGTATTGCCAACAAAACCCGAGCCACGTCCACTGCCGATGACGCCGATTCCGTGCGCATCATCCGACATCAGCCAGGCATCGTATTCGTCCGCAAGTGCGAACAGCTCCGCGAGAGGCGCCAGATCGCCGTCCATGGAAAATACGCCGTCAGTAACGATCAGGGCGCGATCATGCTCGGCTTGATGCGCGGCAAGTAGTTCGCGTACATGAGCAACGTCGTTGTGACGGAACGTCAACACCTTGGCGCCCGACAATTGCGAACCGGCGTAGATACAAGCGTGTGATAGTTCGTCGAGCAACACCAGCCCGTCGCGGCCAGCCAACACCGGAATGATGCCGGTATTGGCCAAATAGCCCGAGCCAAACACGCAGGCCGCGTCGGCGCGCTTGAATTGCGCCAACCGCGCTTCCAATTGCGCATAGAGGGGATGATTTCCCGTCACCAGCCGCGAGGCCCCGGAGCCAGCGCCATATTCCTCGATCGCGGCAATTGCCGCTTGCTTGATTGCCGGGTGCTGGGTCAAGTTGAGATAGTCGTTACATGAAAATGACAACAGCTGCCGCCCGCCGCGCTCAACCCAGATGCCATCCTCGCGCAACGTCTCGTTTAGCACCCGATACAGGTTTCGGCGCCTGAGATCTTCAAGCTTGTCTTGTGCAAATCGGTCGAGCGAATTCATCAGGTGACCTTGTGCGATAGCAGGCAGATGCTTAGCACGAACGGGCCAGGGAAGCGTCAAATGGCGGACCAAGCCAGCAAAAACAGTGCGTTGCCGGATTGGTACGCCGACGGGCTGGAGCACATCTGGCTGCCCTATGCCCAAATGAAAACCGTATTACCTCCGCTTCCGGTCCTGCGCACTCAGGGTGTGCGGATCGTCCTGGCCGACGGACGCGAATTAATCGACGGCATCGCCAGTTGGTGGGCGGCTTGTCACGGCTACAATCATCCGCACATTAGACAAGCCGTCGAAGCACAGCTCGCACAAATGCCGCATGTGATGTTCGGCGGGCTTGCACACGAGCAAGCGCTTCAGCTTGCGAAACGTCTCACCAACTTGATGCCAGGCGATCTCACCCGTGTGTTCTTTTCCGATTCCGGTTCAGTCGCAGTCGAAGTCGCAATGAAGATGGCGGTGCAGTACTGGATCAACCGTGGTGTGCGCGGCAAGAGTCAATTGGTGGCATTCAAAGGTGGCTATCACGGCGACACCACCGGGGCCATGGCGGTGAGTGATCTTGACGCGAGTATGCACTCGGCGTTCGCCGGCCTGCTGCCAAAACACCACACCGTCCACCTGCCCGAAAATGATGGGATATCGGCATCACTCGAAGATCTGCTGAAGGCGCGTAGTGAAACAATTGCGGCTATCATCTTGGAGCCGCTGGTGCAGGGGGCCGGTGGCATGAAATTTCACGATGAAAGCGTCGTTCGATGTCTACGCGCGCTCGCCGACAAGTACGAGGTGTTGCTGATTTTCGACGAAATCTTCACGGGCTTTGGTCGCTCCGGCACAATGTTTGCCTGCGAAAAAGCCGGTATCACACCGGACATCATCACGCTGTCGAAAGCACTCACGGGCGGCACATTGCCCATGGCCGCGACGATTGCGACGCGCAATGTGTTCGATGCATTCTGGTCGGACGATCCGAAAAGAGCGTTGATGCACGGGCCGACTTATATGGCGAATGCACTCGCTTGTGCAGCTGCACACGCATCCCTCGATCTGTTCGAGCGCGAGCCGCGTTTGCGACAGATTTCCGATATTGCTGCCGCGTTGGAGCGAGGCCTCGCGCCTTGCCGCGGCCTGCCGCGCGTGAAAGACGTGCGCGTGAGGGGCGCCATCGGCGTGGTCGAATTGGACCGCATCGACGATCTCAACGCTTTGCGCACGCGATTTGTCGAGCAAGGCGTATTCATCCGACCATTCGGGAATATCATCTATCTCACGCCGGCTTTTACCATCTCGACTGATGACCTCAAAACGCTGACCGACACGGTTGTGAAAACCGTGCGCGACCTAAAAAAGTAAGGGGGAATGGATGGCGCATACCGGACCGGTGATTGATACGCACCACCACATCTGGCTGCGCAAGGACGTGGCATGGCTGGCAGACCCGCCAGTCCCGCGCATGTTCGGCGACTATTTCGGCATTCGCCGCGATTACTCGGTTGAAGAGTTCATGAATGACGTCAAGCCGCAGGGTGTAACGAAGTCGGTACACGTAACCGCGATGTGGGGTCCGGACCGCGCCCTCGATGAGACACGATGGCTGCAGTCCGTCGCCGACAAGCATGGCTTTCCACACGGCATCGTTTGCAATGCGGATCTCTCCGATCCTGGGGCCGACGCAGCGTTAGGGACACAAAAACAATTTCCTAATCTGCGTGGCGTGCGCCAAATGCTGTATTGGGACAGCGACACTATTCGACAGGCCGCTCCCCGTCCGGATTTCTGCAATTCGCAAGATTTCCGCCGTGGGTTCGCACTGCTGGAAAAACACGATCTGCATTTCGAGTTGCAGGTTTATACAGGCCAGGTGGCCTATGCCGTCGAACTTATCAAGGCGTTCCCTAATGTCCGCATGATACTGGTGCACGCAGGGATGCTGACGGCGCGCACGCAGGCAGTAATCGAACAATGGCGCGCCGCTCTCACAATGATGGCCGCATTTCCGAACCTGCATGTAAAGATTTCCGGCCTCGGAATGTACAGCAGCGGAATCACGCTACCTCACGCGCGGCAGGTGATCCGTGATGTCATCCAGATCTTTGGCGTGGAACGTACGATCTATGGCAGCAATTTTCCGTTGGAAAAATTGCATGCAAGCTATGCCGACTTTTTTGGCGTCTATCGGACCATATTATCGGAGTATCCCGAAGCCGAGCAGCGCGCTGTGTTTCACGACAATGCGGTGAGGTTTTATCGCCTTTGAGACATGCCCCACGAAGGCGGGGTATCCACCAACCGCTGTCGGAGTGAAATACAGAGGCAGGGGTTACCGAATCATCCGCCTTCGAGGATGATGGCAACCGAGGTCAAAACCCCACCGCGGTCCCGTGCAGATCGTATTCGTCTGCCCGCTCGATCTTCACTGTCGCAATTTCACCGACGCGCAATGGGCGCCGGCTCGCCACATAGACAGCGCCGTCGATTTCCGGGGCATCCGCCATCGAGCGGCCTTTGGCGGCCGAAGGTCCCACATCGTCAATGATAACCTTCTGGCGCGTGCCGACCTTGCGCTTCAGGCGTCGGGTGGAAATTTTCTGCTGCACCTGCATAAAACGATGCCAGCGCTGTTCTTTAATCTCGTCTGGCACCGGGGCAGCCATATCATTGGCCGCAGCGCCCTTCACCGGTTCGTATTTGAAGCAACCGACTCGATCAAGCGAGGCCTCTTCCAGCCATTCAAGTAGCATGCTGAAATCTGCCTCGGTTTCGCCGGGGAGACCGACGATGAAAGTCGAGCGCAACGTCAGATCCGGACACTGCTCGCGCCAGCGAAGGATCCTCTCCAATATCTTTTCCTGCGCTGCCGGACGGCACATGCGTTTCAAGACTGCGGGTGAGGCGTGCTGGAACGGAATGTCGAGATAAGGCAGGATTTTCCGACCTGCCATTAGCGGAATGACTTCGTCGACGTGCGGATATGGATAGATGTAATGTAGTCGTACCCAGATGCCGAGTTCGCCCAAGGCGCTTGCAAGATCGATGAACTTCGCGCGCACGTGACGATCGCGCCATTTGCTCGCTGCGTATTTAATGTCGAGCCCGTAGGCGGAAGTGTCCTGCGAGATCACCAGCAATTCTTTGACGCCGGCGGTGACAAGTTTCTCTGCTTCGCGCAGAACATCGGCAGCCGGCCGCGAGACCAGACCGCCGCGCAGGCGCGGGATGATACAAAAGCTGCAGCGATTATTGCAGCCTTCAGAAATCTTGAGGTACGCGTAATGCCGTGGCGTGAGCTTGATGCCTTCAGGCGGAACCAGATCGAGAAACGGGTCGTGCTTCGGCGGCAGAGCCTTGTGAACGGCCTCGACCACGGTCTCGTATTGCTGCGGACCCGTGATCGCAAGCACGTCGGGGTAGGCCGAGGAAATACTTTCAGGCTCGGCGCCCATGCAGCCCGTGACGATGACCTTGCCGTTTTCCTTGAGCGCCTTGCCAATTGCGGCCAGGGATTCGGCCTTGGCGCTATCGAGAAAGCCGCAAGTGTTGACGATGACGAGGTCCGAGCCCTGGTGCTGGCGCGAAAGCTCATAACCCTCCGCGCGCAACCGCGTGACGATACGCTCGCTGTCGACGAGTGCCTTCGGGCAGCCGAGCGAGACAAAACTAACCTTGGGTCCGGTGATATCGGGCTTCGCGATGGGATCACGCATATGGGCTAGGAGCTAATGGCGATTGTGTCGAATAGCAACCCAAAGACCCGCCAGCGCTACCCACAGTCCGTCGACAGATTATTGGCGAAGCGGCTTCCTTGGGGGTATCGTAAGGTGGGTTGAATCATGAGACGAACGGGCATCCTGCTAGGGCTCTTGCTAGTCGGCGTTTTGATGGCTGCTACGCCAGTCGCGGCCGCCGAAGGACGGGCGCCGTCCTGGCGCTACAACGCGCACAATCAAGAACTGCCGTTCCCGCGCAGCAAGCGGGCTGAGTCGGTTTGGGCCTCCGGCACCTGTTGGACCGAATGCGGTTCCTACTGTGCTTGGGGGTTGGCTGGTTGCCTTAAGGATGATTCTCAGGGTCGCTGTCTGAAGCTCACGGACAAATGCGATCGCTATTGCCAGCGCGAATGCCGTAGCAGGGGCGGGCCATTTTTGTCGGTAGAATTTCCTTGGGAATAATCGCGCGCGTGTGCAGCGCGGGCGGCATGTCTAGGCCGACGCTCGTCCGGTGTCGTGCGAAGTTAAGTGGTACAGCACCCAACCGACTACCGCGCCAATCAGCGCCACACGAAACCATATTACGAAGGCGCTGCCTACGAGCAGGAGGAATGTGAGGCTAGCAATGTCCCAATGTTCAGTGGCCGGTTGGGTCAAGACATAAACAGTTGCAAACAGAGGTGCGAAAAGCAGCAGTGCCAGGGAGGCGATGACCGCGCCCCGAAGGGCTGCGCTTCTCGGCCTACACACCCGCGCAGAGTTGAGCAACCATTTACCTAAGGCCCAACCGGCGACGGCAGCCGAGACCCCAGGCGTCCCGATAAAGAGGACAAACGGTAGCACGCCCCGGGCTTGGAAAATTAACGGACTCCACAAGAGTAAGGACAGCACGGTCCCCGCTGCGCCAAATCCGAGCGCTGCCGACGCGCGTGGCCATCGTCTCAGGACTGTGGCTACTTGATGCATGGATTTGTCTTGCTTCCGCCGAAAGCCGCGCCGAGTGCATTCTAAAAAACATACGTAAAGGAGGTCTGCTGCCGCGTATGTGCTCAAGGTGCTCTGGCGCACAATATTCGACCAAGCAACTCAGAACCAGAATAGTTTATTCATTCGAACACACCCATGCCCCCTTTGTGCACGCCGCGTTGTCGTCCTCGGTACATCGCGTGCAGATCAGCGTCGCCGGTGGGGTGTCGAAGGGTACCCAAACCCACGCCCTGCAATCGACGCACCGTCCGATTATCGAAGGGACACTCGGCTTGGGACGGTCTGAGACGCGATCACACGCGAGCAATTCATGATGAGCAAGCACAGACATCAGTCCAATTTTGCTCCACCGGCTGCACGCCAACTCAACGGGTGGTTCCGGGGAGCACCGGCATTGGGTGTCTGCACGGGCCTTTGGGCCTCTTTCTGCCAACAATCACGTGATCAAAAAGAACCCCGCGCCGTAGGGGGGGCATAGGGCACGGCGCGGGGGGAGTTACCGGTCTTGTTGTTGGCGAGGAAAATAGGCCGTGCCAAAATTTTCACCAACAACACCCCGACACCGTTTGCGTGACACGGTTAACCAGTCGAGCCAGCCGCGTCATAGAACCGCCATAAGGGCGCACAGGATGGAGGCGCTCCAACTGTTGTAGGATTAAGCAATGCTTCTGCGATATGTTTTTGTTGTCGGAATGGTGATCAGCGTAATGGTGGCCGTTATGATTTCGGCTGCGTACGTGTCAGTTCTTGCTTTCCGACATGACACTACGGCAGAAGCGGAGACCGTAGGTTTATCCCACAGTCCACAGGCAAAATCCGACGTCAAATCTGTCAGTGACCTTTATGCGGGGCCACACATCATCGTCGTTTGTTCAGAATTGGTGGGAACACAACAACTGCGGTTGGGCTGCCCTTAAATTGCTTACGGCCCTCAGGCACACCAAGGGGCTGCCCAATGTCCGCTCAGTCGGCTCTGCTGCGGTCCAAAGACAAGCCCGGCAGACGCTGCAGCTTTTCTAATGGGACCGCCGGCCGTGGTGTGTCGTACTTGACTTCGCGGTTGGTCGGGATCTCGACCAGTGGCATGGCGTTGATCTTCACCGCGCGCGCCCATTCGTCGAACGGCCGCCATTTGACCTCTGGCCGTGCCAGCGCATTTTCGTAGGCCTGCCACCAGCCCGCATAGGTGCCGCCAATATAGGCATGCGACACCAAGATTAGGTCAGATTGCTGACTTGCGAGCACCTTATCGACCACTGCAGCGAAGTCCTTGTCAGTAGAGCCACGGGCCCACAAGCTGTAATCGCAGAGCGAGCCGGTGCCCATATCTCCAAACGGCACGTTGGAAACGGAAATGATCTTCGTCTTGTACTCGCGTGGTGCGTAAATCGTCGCCAGCGCGCCGGCAGTACCACGGCCGAGTACGTATTCAACACCGAGTGCATCGGCGGCCCTCCACGTGTTTTCATCGTAGGCAAAATAGCGGCTACCGAACACGCGCATTGGCTTGTGCGTGATGCGCTCGACGGCCTCCTTGGCCGCGCGCATGCGCGCCAGTTGCCCGTCATAGGGCATGTTCCAGAATGGCTTTTCGGCATCGATACCGGTGACCGGGTAATCTTTCGCCGCAAGGCGCGCAAAATCCTCTGGGTATTTTTCCATCACATTTTGCTGTGCCTGCACGAGCGCCGTTAGACCACGCATATCTAGCTCGCGCTCCCAATGGCGCAAACCGTCGATTTTTTCGAACTCGATCAGCATGATGAGCCCATTTGTCGGCGTCTGCGCTCGCGCATAGGTGCCATTGGTAACGGCGATCAAAATGATTGCAACGGCGGCACACCACGATGGCAGCGGGTGTCTTCGACGAACTTTGTTCTTTTTCATGAGGGGCTCCAGCGGCACCAGGGGCAACCGCGTCACTAAAATAAACATCATACTCCTTATCAATAGGCTTTGATTCACGTCAAAGCCGCTTGATTGCGAAGTGCTAAAAAAATTAAGCGTTTTCATTGATTGCTACGGAAAGGAGCGTGCAATCTGGTGCGTTCGATTGAAAGCCGACAAAGCCGGAGAAAGCCATTTCGAGCAGGCTACCCTCGATCTGAATGAAGCTGATCGTCGGCCTCCGGCACCACTGCTGTTCGTGTCGCCAGTTACCAGGCACAGTTACCAGGCCAATGGCCTGCAATTCATCAAGGTACCTTCGGGCTGGACTGGCCGCTCCATCCATCCACCGAAGTTACCCACAGCTTCATTGTGATCGATACCCCCGGTCATGATAGCGATCTGTCGCGGCTGGTTCATTCGGTGGCTGACACCGTAATCACACCCCTTAACGACAGTTTTGTCGATTTCGATGTGCTCGGTACCATCGATCCCAAGACTTTTGGCCTCACGGGCACGAGCCATTACTCCCAGATGGTGGCGGAGGCGCGCCGTCAGCGTCAGCTTGTCGATCATGTAAGCCCTGATTGGATTGTATTGCGAAATCGCCTGGCGACGCTTGGTTCACGCAATAAGCGTTT
>DASWAK010000502.1:0-26073 GCA_036391175.1 Pseudolabrys sp. | reverse complement strand
CAGGCTGTCCGCTAAGCTTTTGAAATGATTGGCGCGCCCGAGACGATTCGAACGTCCGACCTTTGCCTTCGGAGGGCAACGCTCTATCCAGCTGAGCTACGGGCGCGCATAAGCCCTCAATAAACGAAACGTCCCCAAGCGGCAACGGGCCGAGACTTCTCCGGGTCAGTTTTGATGCGCCGAACTTGAGCTTTCTGTGGTTAAGCCAGCTGTATGGCTGCTCGCAGCTATGCGCCGCTGAAAGAATCTCCTAGTGCTCTAGGGTTCGCGCATGGTGCGCGCCCAAGGAGCATTTTCAAATGGCAGTAGCCGCTTCATCCAAGCCGAAAGCCGGCAAGCCGGTCACCACCAAGCACCTGGCTGCTGCGCTCTCGGAACAGCATCAGCTCACCAAGAAGCAGGGCTTGGAAATGATGGAAGACCTCATCGGGATGATCACCAAGCATCTGAAGAAGGGCGAGCGGGTGAAAATTTCCGGCCTCGGCATCCTGGTGGTGCGCAAGCGCGCCGCCCGCATGGGTCGCAACCCGATGACGGGCGAGGCGATCAAGATCAAGGCCAGCAGGAAAGTCGCGTTCCGCGCCGCCAAGGATCTGAAGATGGCGATCTGATCGCCACTTGCTAGTTTTGCAAAACCCCGCCGCTCGCCGGCGGGGTTTTGTTTGGGGCCATCAACAGTGTTTGACTTTAATCCTATATGATGAGGCGCCCGCGTTCTCGAGAGGGAGCGCGGCACGCTGAAAAGAACAATGGTTGTGCCACCTGGCGTGCCATCCCCTCATACTTTGGGGGCCACGAAAAAGGGACTACACCGTACCCGGCGCCGCAAAGAATACGGGCGATGCTTGTCTTGGCGCGTTACCCAAGCAAGTCCGGCGCGCGCCGCGTTGGCTACGCGGGCGTCTGACGGTCTATAATGCACCCCCAAGAAATTCCGAGGAGGTTTTATGTCGCAAGCGGCCGAGAAACGCGGTGCCATACCCGCGATGCTCAAGGATGCGGCGTTCGTGTGGGAAGATCCGCTCGATCTCGAAAGCGAGTTGAGCGAAGAGGAGTGCATGGTGCGCAACACCACACGCGGCTTTGCTCAAAGCTATTTGATGCCGCGTGTCACCGAGGCATTCCGCGACGAGAAATACGATCCAGGCATGCTGCCCGAGATGGGCAAGCTAGGTCTGCTTGGGCCTACGATTCCAGAAGAGTATGGCGGCGCGGCGCTCGGCTATGTCGCCTATGGGCTGATCACGCGCGAACTCGAGCGCGTCGATTCCGGGTACCGCTCCTCAATGTCGGTGCAGTCTTCGCTGGTGATGTATCCGATTTACGCCTACGGCACCGAAGCGCAGCGCCTCAAATATCTGCCGAAACTTGCAACCGGCGAGATCATCGGCTGCTTCGGCCTGACCGAACCCGATCACGGTTCTGATCCCGGTTCGATGGTCACACGCGCGGAGAAAGTTTCCGGGGGATATAAGCTTAACGGCGCCAAGACCTGGATCTCCAATGCACCGGTCGCGCATGTCGCGGTGGTGTGGGCAAAGCTCGACAACGTCATCCGCGGTTTCCTTGTTGAGCGTGGTGCCAAGGGATTCTCCACGCCGAAGATTGAAGGCAAATTATCGTTGCGCGCCTCGATCACGGGCGAGATCGTTCTGGAAGATTGCGTGGTGCCGGAAGAAAACCTCCTGCCGAACGTAAAGGGCCTGGCCGGTCCGTTCGGCTGCCTCAACAATGCGCGTTATGGCATTGCCTGGGGAGCCATAGGCGCCGCTGAATTTTGCTGGCACCGCGCGCGTCAATACGTGCTCGATCGCAAGCAGTTCGGCCGTCCGCTTGCGGCGAATCAGCTGGTGCAAAAGAAGCTTGCCGACATGCAGACTGAAATCGCACTTGGCCTGCAGGGTGCGTTGCGGCTCGGGCGTATGCTGGAAGCCGGTAAGGCCTCGCCGCCGTCGATCTCGCTGATGAAACGCAACAATTGCGGCAAGGCGCTCGATATCGCGCGACTTGCGCGCGACATGCACGGCGGCAACGGCATTTCCGAGGAATACCACGTGATGCGTGTGCTCTCGAACCTGGAGACGGTGAATACTTACGAGGGTACGCACGATATTCACGCATTGATCCTCGGCCGCGCACAAACCGGCATTCAGGCGTTCTTTTAGTTCGTCGCGCATGGACCTGATGACGACCGCCTTTCTGGCTGGCGCCGGAGTCATTGCCGGCATCATCGCGACGATGGTCGGGGGCGCAGCGATCGTGATTTATCCGGCTCTGATCGCGACCGGCGTGCCGCCGCAACTCGCGGCTGTCTCCAATCTCGCTTCGGTTATGCCTGCGACCATGCTGGCGGCCTTGTCTGATCGCTCGCAATTGCCGCCTTTCAATCGCGCATTCGTGGGCCTGATTGTCGCTTCAATCGTCGGTGCGGGACTTGGCGCCGCGCTGCTATTGCTCACGCCGGAGCGGATGTTCGCGCAGATCGTGCCACTGTTGCTCGGTTTCGCCACGTTGCTGTTCGCCTACGCTGAGCGGATCAGCCACTGGCTTCGCGCGCGTGCCGAGGAGCATGGCCGTACCATCGCGTTCGATTTCGCCAGTCTGAAAGTAGTGCTGCCTGTCTCGTTTTACGGCGGCTATTTCGGCGCCGGTGTCGGCATCCTGATGCTCGGCGTATTTTCGCTGGCGACCGGTGGCGAGTATCGCGCCGCCAATGTCGCCAAGAACTTCGTCTCCAGCCTTAACGGCCTCGCCGCAACGCTGGTCTTCGCGACACAAGGTGCCGTGCTGTGGCCTCAAACGCTCGCGCTCGCAGCCGGAACGATTGGTGGCGGCTTGATTGGCGCCTATGTGGCGCGCATCATTCCACGCAATGTCGTGCGCGTGTTCGTCGTGCTGGTCGGCGCGGCGCTGACGATCGCCTTTGCGCGGCGCTATTGGTTTTAGAGCACGCTACAGCGCAGCGCTGTTGACGCTATTCGCCAAGGCGGCAACGCGCGCGGTCATTGCGCTGTTCGGATCATTCAGCGGATCGATGACAGTGAAATGATTGGCGCCGGGAATTTCTTCATAACGCGTGAGCGCCATGCCTTGCCGCCACGATTCGACTAATGTTTTGCTCTGGCGCAGAAACTCGCTCGATTCCAGCGCGCCGACGACTGCATCGAGGCTTCGCCCAGCCGGCACGCGCCAATAGAGCGGCGACATCCGGCGCGCTTCCGCTTCGTCAAGCCGCAAATCCTGATTCTGCGATACATGCACCAGCGGCAGGAGGTCGAACACGCCGGAGATTGCGTAGGCGGCGGGTACGAGATCGGCCGGCGCGTCGGATGCAAAGGCTTTCCAGTCTTGCGCAACCATACAGGCGGCAAGATGACCTCCGGCGGAATGGCCGTAGACGGCGATACGCTGTCGCCGCTTGCGCCAAAGGAAAAGACAGGCCGCACGCATTTGCTCGATGATGTTGGCGATCGAGCAGTTCGGGCAAAGATCATAGCCCGCGACCGCAACTGTGATGCCGCGTCCATTCGGGCCTGCCGCCATTTGGGCAAACATCGCCGGCTCGAGCGAGCGCCACCAGCCGCCATGAATGAACATCGCGAGCGGCGCTTTGTCGTCATCTTTGGCCGGAAACAGATCGATGGTCCGGCGCGGCGAGGGGCCATAGGTGATTCCCAGTTTGGCATTACGCGCGGCCGCGCGGTACGCGGCCGCTTCGCGCTGCCAGCGCGCGAAAATCTCCGGATGTTCAGGCACCCGGGCGCGATTGTCGTATTCAGCTTCGTAATCGATGGGCATGGCAGCTCTCTGGGGGCGGGCACGACAGCTTTGCGCCGGGCTGAAACAACGGTATCTCTTAGCCATGAAAATCGACGGCAAGCAAATGCGCAGCATTTGGGTTGAGGGCGACGGCGCTAGTGTCGGCATTGTCGATCAGACGCAACTGCCGCATCGTTTTGCTACTGCCGGGATTGCCACGCTTGAAGATACAGCCCGCGCGATCAAGGCCATGCAGGTGCGCGGGGCGCCACTGATCGGGGCGGCTGCGGCCTACGGCGTCTGGCTGGCCCTGCGCGTCGACACATCCGATGAAGCGTTGGAACGTGCCTATGCCACGCTCATGGGCACGCGGCCGACCGCTATCAATCTGAAATGGGCTCTCGACGAGATGCTGGCTGCCGTGTGCGACCGGCCGCGTGCGGAGCGGGCGGAAGCGGCTTTGGGCCGCGCCAGCGAGATTGCCGATGAAGACGTGGCCATCAACCAGGCTATTGGCCGGCATGGACTGAAAATCATCGAGGGAATTGCCGCCAGGAAGAAAGGCGAGTGCGTGAACGTGCTCACCCATTGCAATGCCGGCTGGCTCGCGACGGTTGATTGGGGCACAGCGACCGCGCCAATCTACATGGCGCACGACAAAGGCCTGTCCGTACATGTTTTCGTCGACGAGACGCGGCCGCGAAACCAGGGTGCTTCGCTCACCGCCTGGGAGCTTGGCCATCACGGCGTGCCGCATACCGTGATTCCTGACAATATGGGCGGCCATCTGATGCAACATGGCGTCATTGACATGGTGATCGTGGGTGCCGACCGCGTCACCGCGCAAGGCGACGTCTGCAACAAGATCGGCACTTACCTCAAGGCACTCGCTGCCCATGACACCAAGGTGCCGTTCTATGTGGCGCTGCCGTCGCCGACCATCGATTTCACAGTGAACGACGGGCTTGCCGAGATTCCGATAGAACAGCGCGCGGCCGATGAAGTCGCAACTATGACCGGTAAAACTGTGGATGGCCGCATCGAGACGGTGCAAATCGTGCCGGACGGCTCGCCGGTCGCAAACTATGCCTTCGATGTCACGCCGGCGCGGCTTGTCACCGGGTTGATTACCGAGCGTGGTATTGTCGCCGCAAATCGCGCTGCACTCGCGCAAGCTTTTCCCGAGCGCGCCGAGGTTCGGCCAAAATCACATCGCAAGGTCAGCTGATGGCCTTTCTGTCTACCTCGCTCGCATTGCCTGTTGACGGCCGCCAGTCGGAAACGGCGCTAGCAATCGCACGCGGTACAGCGCGGCTATTGCACGCGCATGGACGCTGCGTCGTGAGCGAATTGCCGCTGCCGTCGGGCCGGCGTGCCGATCTGGTCGCTCTGGATCCGAGTGGTGAGCTCTGGATAGTGGAGATCAAGTCCTCGATCGCGGATTTTCGCGCCGACCAGAAATGGCGGGACTACCGCGCTCATTGCGACCGTCTGTTCTTCGCCACCACGATCGAGGTGCCCTGCGAAATCTTCCCGCCCGATACCGGGCTGATCGTGGCCGATGCGTTCGGTGCGGAATTCAAGTGCGGGGCGCCTGAGCACAAGCTGCCAGCAGCGACCCGCAAATCGATGATGTTGTTGTTTGCCCGCGCTGCCGCGATGCGCCTGCAATTGCTCGCCGATCCGACCGGGCCTTATGGGGACGCGGACTAAATTCAACGCGGTGCGCGCTTGGCAAGGATACGCTGCAAAGTGCGGCGGTGCATGTTGAGGCGGCGCGCGGTTTCCGAGACATTGCGGCCACACAATTCATAGATGCGCTGGATGTGCTCCCACCGAACGCGATCGGCCGACATCGGATTTTCAGGCGGCTCGATTTTGACGTTGTCCAACGCGAGCAATGCCGCCACGACGTCGTCGGCGTCGACGGGCTTGGCGAGATAATCGACGGCGCCGAGCTTTACGGCGTTTACCGCAGTCGCGATATTGCCGTAGCCTGTAAGGATAATGCCGCGCGCATCCGGCCGTCGGCGCTTGAGCGCGGATATCACGTCGAGCCCGTTGCCGTCGCCAAGCCGCATGTCGACGACCGCATAGGCAGGTGCCACTTTCTCGACTTGCAGCAAGCCATCGGCAACCGACTCGGCGGTCGAGACAATAAAGCCGCGCTGCTCCAACGCTTTGGCGAGCCGCTGCAGGAAGGAATAGTCGTCTTCGACGATCAACAAGGATCGTTCGCCGGAGATTTTTTCTTTTACCGCCGCGTTGGCGGCCTCACTCGTCGCAGCGTCCAAGTTATCACCCGCTGAACTTATGCCCATCCTAGCTCGTGTAGCCCTTCAATCGCATCGCAACAAATAGTGATTGTTGCGGTCCGCCTCAAGCCGCTGCGAATGTTAATGATTGCTCGAAATCGCTGCGGGTCCAGCTTAGTCTGACGATGGCGCCACATTGTGGCTGGGGCCGGTTTTCGAATGACAGCGTCGCGCCAGTGCGCTCGAGCAGGGTTTTGGCGATAAAAAAACCGAGCCCCAAACCGGCCGATTCTTCACCGGTATCATTCTGGTGATGCCGGCGGTTGGTTACATAGGGCTCGCCAATTCGACCCAGAATTTCCGGCGCGAAGCCTGGTCCATCGTCGCTGATCGTGACCGCGACGGAATCCTCGCTCCACTGGACGTCGACTGCAACCCGCTCACGCGCGAAATCGACCGCATTTTCCAGTAGATTGCCGAGCCCATAGAGGATGGCCGGATTGCGTGCGCTGACCGGCTCGGCGCTGCGATCGCTCGGCGCAATAACATCGATCGTCACGCCGAAATTGCGATGCGGCGCAACCACCTCCTCGATTAGTGTTGTGAGTGGCATACGATCGAAAGGCTCGCCGCCTGCCGACAATTCGGTGAGCTTGGCCAAAATATCGCGGCAGCGCGTAGCCTGCTCTCGCAAGAGCCGCACATCATCGCCATGCGGCGCGTTGGGCGCGATTGCGCGCTCCAGCTCTTTGGCGATCACAGAAATGGTGGAGAGCGGCGTGCCGAGCTCGTGTGCAGCGGCGGCGGCAAGTCCATCAAGCTGGGAAAGGTGTTGCTCGCGCGTCAGCACCAGTTCGGTCGCGGCAAGCGCATCAGAGAGCTGACGCGACTCTTCCGTGATCTGCCAGGCGTAGACGCCGATAAAGCCGATCGCGAGCAGAATGCACAGCCAGACCCCCATCATGTAAATCGGCGGCAACTGCAAGGGATCGTCGCTGTCCCACGGCAGCGGATAATGCACAAACACCAGTATCGTGGCGCACGCCACCGCGAAGCCGCCCAGCAAGAGGGTGAAGCGCGGGGGAAGTGCAGTCGCCGACAGCAATACCGGCCCCAGGAACATAAAGGCGAACGGATTTTGCAGCCCGCCCGTCAGGAAGAGGAGCACCGCCAACTCCGCAATGTCAAAGGCGAGCAACCAGGCGGCGCGATCGGGCTCGAGCCGCTGCGTCATATGAAAACGTAGCCGCAGTGCTACGTTGAGCCAGGCAGCGAGAACGATCGCCCCAAGGCAGGCATATATCGGCAGCTCGAATTCGAGCCCGTAATAGACCGCCAGCACAGCGGTGGTCTGGCCGATGATGGCGAGCCAGCGCAGCCGCACCAGCGTGTCGAGGCGCACATTGCGGCGCGGGTGGTGCAGGGTGAGGCCGAGCGCAGGCATAGCGCAGTCTATCTCTGCGCGGCGCACCTACAAATTGCAAATTGCATCCGCATCACGGGGCTTGCACTTCCTGCTGCGCGGCGTCACATCTCACGCCGTATGGACGCGCAGAGCACTTCCGCCATCGCAGTCGACCGGCTGGTCAAGCGCTACAAGGGCGTGGCGGCGGTTGATGGCATCTCATTCCGTCTGGCTCCGGGTTCGATCACCGGGCTGCTTGGCGGTAATGGCGCAGGAAAGACCACTACGATTGCGATGATCATGGGGCTGGTCACACCAACGTCCGGCACCGTCACCGTGTTAGGTGCTGAAATGCCGAGAGAGCGCTACTATGTGCTGCACCGGATGAATTTCGAGAGTCCTTACGTCGACATGCCAATGCGCCTGACGGTTCGGCAAAACCTTTCTGTGTTCGCGCAGCTCTATGCAGTGCCGAACATTGACGAACGCATCGACAGTCTGGCAGTTGAGCTCGATCTGACCGAATTTCTCGACCGACCCACCGGCAAGCTCTCGGCCGGGCAGAAGACACGAGTCTCGCTCGCCAAGGCGCTGCTCAACACGCCGGAAGTGTTGTTGCTTGACGAGCCAACTGCATCGCTTGACCCCGATACCGCGGATTGGGTGCGCTCTCGACTCGAGCGTTATCGCTCGGAGCAGGGCGCAACCGTGTTGCTTGCCTCGCACAATATGGGTGAGATCGAACGCCTGTGCGAGCGCGTCATTATTATGAAGAAAGGCCGCATAGAGGACGATGATACGCCCGGGCAACTGCTCTCGCGCTACAGCCGCGAAACACTGGAAGAAGTATTCTTAGACGTCGCGCGTGGGCGCCGGCAAAGCGAGGCCGCGCAATGATTGCTGTCCTCGTGCCCCGGAAACGCGGTGGAGCGTGCAGCGAAGCGAAACGATGCGCCGCAGATCTTGAGACCGCCACAAGCTCAACATCTGATGCGATGCCAGGTCTGCAGCGCAGCATTGTATGTTGCGGCGCGCCCGTGAAAAGAGGCATCAACACGCCATGAACATCAGCGATACCGGCGTGAATTTCTCGTTCAACCGTGTCGCCGCGATGGTGCGGCGTTACTGGTATCTGTTGCGCTCGTCGTGGCCGCGTATTCTCGATCTGATCTATTGGCCGACCGTGCAAATGCTGATGTGGGGTTTTCTACAGGTTTACATTTCGCAGAACGCCGGATTTTTCGCTCGCGCCAGCGGGGTGTTCATCGGCTCGGTGCTGTTGTGGGACATCCTGTTCCGAGGCCAGCTCGGCTTTTCAATTTCGTTTCTCGAAGAGATGTATGCGCGCAACCTCGGCAACATCATGATGTCGCCACTGCGCCCGGCCGAATTCCTACTCGCGCTCATGATTATGAGCATTGTGCGTTTGTCGATTGGTATGATTCCGGTCTCGCTACTCGCCATTGCCTTCTTTGGCTTCAATTTGTGGGCGCTTGGTTTGGCGCTTGCAGTCTTTTTTGCCAACCTCATTCTAACGAGCTGGTCGGTCGGCATTTTCGTCGCCGGTTTGTTGCTGCGGAACGGCCTTGGTGCCGAGAGCATGGCCTGGACCATCATGTTCCTGTTTCTGCCACTGACCTGCGTCTATTACCCTGTCGCGATTCTGCCGGACTGGCTCCAGTATTTCGCCTGGGCGCTGCCGCCGACTTACGTATTTGAAGGCATGCGCGCACTGGTGATCGACCATGTGTTTCGCGCCGATCTGATGGTGGAAGCCTTCGCGTTCAATATCCTCATGTTCGCAGCTGCATCATTGGCATTCTTGAAGCTTTTGCAGAGCGCGCGGGTCCAAGGCTCGCTTTTGCAAACCGGCGAATAGAACAAAAAACTCTGTGTTTTTTGAGGTTTACGGCCACGGTCCGCGTTGTAAACCGGGCGCGAACAACTTATCTCTATGTTGACGCTATGACAGAAAAACGACAGTCTCCCGCACCGCAGCGGGGTTCGGGGTCTGATTCGATGGCAATAGGTGAATTCGGCGGAGCAGCGACGCTCTCCGACGACAGCGGCACGTTGTTGGCGACGCCGATGTACTGGTTTTACGAACTGGGCCATGCCGCGCTCAATCCCTCGCGTGCCTTCGCAGACGCCACGCGGCTGTTCTTCAAAAATCCGGCCAATCCGCTCGCTCACACTGCCTACGGCAAGTCCGTGGCGGCAACGATGGAATTGTTCGAGCGCTCGATCCGACGTTATCGGCAGCCGGAATGGGACATCGATTCAACGACTGTCGGCGCTGAGAAGATTCCTGTGAACATCAGGAACGTGTGGCACCGACCGTTCTGTCGGCTCTTGCACTTCGAGCGCACCTTCGCCCGCCCGCCGCGACGGCCTCAGCCGAAATTGCTGATCATTGCACCGATGTCGGGCCACTACCCGACACTGTTACGCGGCACGGTGGAAACTTTCCTGCCCAATCACGACGTTTACATCACTGAATGGATCGATGCGCGCATGGTGCCACTGGCGGAAGGGCGCTTCGATCTCGATACCTACATCGAATACATCGTTTCGATTTTGCGCATGTTCGGCGGTGACGTGCATGTGATTGCAGTTTGCCAGCCGTCGGTGCCCGTGCTCGCCGCTGTCGCGCTCATGGAAGCTGATAATGATTCTGATGTGCCGCACTCCATGGTGCTGATGGGCGGGCCGATCGATACGCGGATTAACCCCAACGGGGTCAACAGGCTGGCAGAGCGGCGCGGACTCAACTGGTTCCGCAACCACGTGATTACCAAAGTGCCATTCCCGCACCCCGGTGTAATGCGCGACGTCTACCCGGGCTTCCTGCAGCTCCATGGCTTTATGAGCATGAATCTGGACCGGCACATCGAAGCACACCACAATTTGTTCCTGCACCTGGTCAAAGGTGACGGCGATTCGGCGCAGAAGCACCGCGAGTTCTACGACGAATATCTGGCCGTCATGGACCTCGCCGCGGAATTCTATCTGCAGACAGTGGACACCGTGTTCATCCGCCATGCGCTGCCGGAGGGGCAGATGATGCATCGCGGTCGTCGCATCGAACCGGCCGCGATTAAACGCGTTGCGCTGATGACGGTTGAAGGCGAGAATGACGACATTTCGAGCGTCGGCCAGACTGAGGCCGCACACGCCCTGTGCGTCAGCATTCCGGACGAGCACAAGGTGCACTATGTACAGCCTGGGGTCGGCCATTACGGCGTGTTCAATGGCTCGCGCTTCCGCTCCGAGATCGCTCCACGCATTGCCGATTTTACGCTGTCACGCAACGGCGGACGCACCCTGCGCTCCGCTTTGAAGGTCGTAGCCCAGCGTTGATTTCGCGCTTGCAAGTGTGATTGTGGCACACTGACGGCCCGCTCTGATTCTGGGTTGAAGATGTCCATACCGCTGCGAGTCTTGCTCTTTCGCCGCACTAGTGAGCCGTCAGCAATCACAGTCGATTTCGATGGCGAGATCTATCTGGTGCGTGTTCGCCGTCATCGGCAGGCGCGCCGCTATACGTTGCGTATCCACGCGGCAAGCCGCGACGTAATCCTCACCATACCGCCGCGCGGTAGCGTGAGGCAGGCGAAAGAGTTCGCGGAGAAACACAGCGCCTGGATTGCGGCGCGGCTCGGCCGGCTCCCTGAGGCCGCACCCTTTGCGCATGGCGCTTTGCTGCCGCTGCGCGGACGCGAACACCGCATTGAGCATAGGCGCGCTGCGCGAGGCACGGTCTGGGTCGAGGTGCGCGCGAGTGAGCAATTGCTCTGTGTCGCCGGCGAAGAGCCCCATTTGCCCCGTCGCGTGCACGACTATCTCAAGCGTGAGGCCAAACGCGACCTAGAAGTGGCGAGCCGGCAGGCGGCGCAAGCGCTTGGCGTCGAAATCAAGCGGGTGTCGGTGCGCGACCAGTCGAGCCGCTGGGGTTCGTGCTCGTCGACTGGCGTGCTTTCCTATTCCTGGCGATTGATTCTTGCCCCGCCGTTCGTGCTCGACTATCTCGCTGCCCATGAAGTCGCTCATCTGATCGAGATGAACCACTCGCGCCGGTTCTGGCGGCTGGTTGAGCGCATCTGCCCGTATATGGGTCGCGCCAAGGCTTGGCTGGATGCTCACGGCGCCGATTTGCATCGCTACGGTTTCGACGCACGTTTATAAAAAATTTTTGGCGGAACCATCGACCTATGTTGCGTCCCGGCACTTTCGCGCTTACGGCTTTGCTTGCGGCGCTGAGCGCGATTGGTCCGCTCACCACCGACATGTACTTGCCGTCACTGCCGGAAATCGCGCGGCAGCTGGATGCCTCGACCGCGCAAGCGCAACTGACAATTTCCGCCTATCTGATCGGTTTTGCGGTCGGGCAGATATTCTATGGCCCCGTGTCTGACAGTCATGGCCGCAAACCGGTGCTGGTTGCTGCGATCGCGCTTTATTGCGTAGCGAGCCTGGCTTGCGCGCTCTCGACGTCGATCGAAATGCTGATCGTGGCGCGCGCGTTTCAGGCGCTCGGCGGCTCTGGCGGTATCGTGCTTACGCGCGCCGTCGTGCGCGATATTTATTCGGGCGCCCGCGCCGGGCGCGAATTGTCGCTGATCGGCTCGGTGATGGCGCTGGCACCTGTACTGGCGCCAGTTGCGGGCGGCTTGGTGCAGACCGAGTTCGGTTGGCGGGCGACATTCCTCACCCTGGTCATTGTTGGGTTGTTGGGCGGCGTAATTGTCCTATTGCTGCTGCCAGAAACCCTAAATGCGCGCGCGGCCGAACCAGTGTCGATGCGATCGACGTTTCGCTCCTATCGCGTGGTCGCGCGCAACCCGTCCTATCTGGCCTATCTCGGCATCGCCTCGGCGAGCTACGCCGGTTTGTTCGCATGGATCTCCGGCGCGGCATTCGTCCTGCAAAATCTTTACGGTCTTACGCCGTTTGATTTCGGCGTTGCGTTTGCACTCGGCTCAATCGGTTACATGACTGGCTCGGCCTTTGCGGCACGGATGGTGGTCAAGTTGGGGCTCGACGGCATGCTTGGCATTGGTGGCTGTGCCTGCGCTGCCGGCGGCCTTGGCATGATGGTGGCGGTAGCGTTCGGGTTGACTTCTTTTTTGTCTCTCGTGTTGCCCGTTGCGGTTTATCTTGCCGGCCTTGGCATGGTGCTGCCGCAGGGCATTGCCGGGGCGATGACGCCGTTTCCCGAGCGGGCCGGCGCCGCTTCCTCGCTGTTTGGCTTCGTGCAGCAGAGTACCGCTGCGCTATGTGGCGCGGCGGTGGGCTGGTTCTTGGGTCAGAGCGCCTGGCCACTCGCCATTAGCGTGGCAGCGATGGGTTGCGCGACGCTGGGGTTGTGGCTGGCGACATGCGGCACCCGACACGCAGCGACCAAACATTAAATTCAGCGGCGACCGAACAGATTGTTGAGCAGCCAGCTGTCGAGGCCGCCGCTGCCCGTGGTCGCCGAATTGTTGGCTGCGACTGGCTGCACAGGCGCGGGTGGCGTCGGTCTCGATCCGCCGCCGAACAGTCCTGATAACAAATTGTCAGTTGAAGTACCCGGTAGACTTGCGACTGGTACTCCCTGGTGCGCGCCGCGCATAAAACGGCTCCAGACTTCCACTGGCAGGCTGCCGCCAGTTACGTGCTTGGTTGGCGAGCCGTCGTCGTTGCCGAGCCAGACTCCGGTAACGAGGTGCGCGGTGTAGCCGATGAACCAGGCGTCGCGGAAATCTTGTGACGTGCCCGTCTTTCCAGCCGCTGGCCAGCCGGGCAGTGTCGCCTTCTGCGCGGTACCGATGGTCAGTGTTTCGGCCATCATCGCGTTCATCATCGTGACGTAGTGCGCATCGACGACGCGTCGGAACTGCCAAGCGCTGCGTGCATAAAGCACCTTGCCGTTGGAAGCGGTGATCTTCCCAATCACGTGTGGCACGAGCGCAAAACCACCATTGGCAAAGGACGCATAGGCCCCGACAAGTTCCAGTACTGAGACCTCCGAGGTGCCGAGCGCGATTGAGGCATTAGGCTCGAGTTTCGAGGCGATGCCGAGCCGATAAGCGGTGCGCACCACTGCCATTGGCGTGACTTCCAGCGTCAGACGCACCGACACCGTGTTGAGCGAAAGCGCCAGCGCCTTGGTCAGCGTCACCGGGCCGAAATACTCGTGGCTGTAGTTTTCAGGCTGCCAGCCTTTGACCTTAATCGGTTTGTCCTCGCGTACGGTATCGGGGGTAAGACCGTGCTCGAGCGCGGTGAGATAGACAAACGGTTTGAAAGCTGAGCCAGGTTGGCGTTTTGCGGCGACCGCGCGGTTGAATTGGCTGTCGGCGTAATTGCGGCCGCCGACCAAAGCACGCACCGCGCCATCCGGCGTCATCGCTACCAGCGCGCATTGCGCGACGCCGTTCTTGTCGCCCTTTTGCGCAAGCTCCTCGTTAAGCGTTTTCTCTGCGTTAGCCTGCAGGGTCGCGTCGATCGTAGTTTGCACCACGATATCCTCGTCCACGTGACCGAGGACGTCGTTAAGCGCGTCCATGACCCAATCGGCCACATAGTTCACCGAGCCAGTATTGGTCTGCGCCACGATGCGCGGCGGATGCATCATGGCCACGCGTTCTGTGGCGCCGTTGATGAACCTGAGCTCCGCCATAGCGCTGAGCACGACCTGGGCGCGCTTTTCAGCGCCGTTGAAATTGCGTGTGGGTGCAAGTCGCGACGGCGATTTCACTAGCCCAGCAAGCAGCGCCGCTTCGGCCAGCGTAATATGTCGCGCAGATTTTCCGAAATAGCGCTGCGAGGCCTGTTCAATACCATAGGCGCCGGATCCGAAATACACTCGGTTGAGATACATTTCGAGAATCTGCGTCTTGGAAAATTTTCGCTCCAGCCAAAGCGCCAGGAGCACTTCCTGGAGCTTGCGGGTAATTGTTCGTTCCTGAGTTAGAAAGAGATTCTTCGCGAGCTGTTGCGTGATGGTGGAGCCGCCTTGAGCGACGGAACGATGCAGGACGTTGGCGACGAACGCGCGTCCGATACCGAAAAGATCGACGCCGTAGTGCTCATAGAAACGGCGATCCTCGATCGCGACGAACGCCTTGGGCACATAGTTCGGCATTTCTTTTAAAGGCAGCGGTTCGCCGGCGAGGTCGCCGCGGCGGGCGAGTGCATGCCCCTGCACGTCCACGATCTGAATCGATGGCGGGCGCTTGGGAATTTCCAGGGACTGGATTGGCGGCAAGTGCGCGCCAACCCAAGCCACAACGCCGACGCCGCCAATCGCGAGCCAGAGGCTGACGACCAAGCTCCAATATGCAATCCGCCCAATGAGCGAACGTATATTGCGGGCAGGACGCTTTTTGCGGGTGCGCCGTTTGCGAGGCTTGGCCTGTGGCTTTTCGACTGCGTCGGGCGCCGGGCGATCACCAGCGGAAATGCGCAGATCCGGGCCGCTGTCGAACACCGGTTCGCGGCGCACGCCCGCTTGTCCCCTTTTCGACGCCATTACGCGACCCGTTTTCACGCCGGCGGAAGCAAAACGCCGGCCCCCAAAGGCACGCTAAGCAAGTCGATTTAAGGGGTCGTTAAGCGAAATTTTGGCCCGCGGGTTTCGGTCGTGATCTTGATCAATGTCTAGCCGGTGGCATTTTGCTATGCGATTTCACGACCTTACCCGCGGATTTAACGAATGAACGCTGACAGTCCTTCGCGCCCGCAACTCAAGATTCGGCGCGTCAATCTCGACACCGGACGCGAAAACGTAGTGGTGATGTCGCGCCGGTCGAAGGCGTTGCGTCCGGAAGTCTTTCGCGGCTTTAGCCGCGTCGAGCTGCGTTGCAATTCTAAAACGCTGCTCGCGACTTTGCTGATCACCGATGATGGCCTCGTCGGCATCGACGAGATCGGGCTCGCCGAGCCGGCCTTCCGCCGCTTTTCCGAACCGGCCGGCAGCCTGGTCACCGTCACACCGGCGATTCCGCCCGACAGCCTCGACGCGGTGCGCGCCAAGATTCAGGGCCACGCCTTAAGCGCAGACGAGATCGCAGCCATCGTCGACGATATCAGCCATTATCGCTACTCCGACATGGAGATAGCAGCGTTCCTGATCGGTTCCGCCAGCTTCATGACCAGCAATGAGCTGCTCGCCTTGTCGCGCGCGATGGCGCAGGCCGGAACGCAGCTCAAGTGGAACCAACCGATCATCGTCGATAAGCATTGTATTGGCGGGATTCCCGGTAACCGCACTTCCATGGTGGTAGTGCCGATCGTCGCCGCGCATGGGCTGACTATCCCGAAAACATCTTCACGCGCCATAACATCACCGGCGGGCACGGCCGATACGATGGAAGTGCTTACGCGCGTCGATCTTGGCGTAGACGAGATGAAAGAAGTGGTGAATGCGTGTCACGGTTGCCTGGTCTGGGGCGGCCACGTCAATCTGTCGCCGGCCGACGATATTCTCATTTCGGTCGAGCGGCCGCTTAGCGTTGATACTCGTGAGCAGATGGTGGCCTCGATCATGTCGAAGAAGCTTGCCGCCGGTTCAACGCATCTATTGATCGATCTTCCAGTCGGTCCTGCCGCCAAGCTCACGACCGCGATGGAGGCGATGCGGTTGCGCAAGTTGTTCGAGTTCGTTGGCGATCATTTCGGTATCGCGGTGGAAGTGATCACGACCGACGGGCGCCAGCCGATCGGCAATGGCATCGGGCCGGTGCTGGAAGCGCAGGACGTCATGACGGTGCTTGCGAACGCGCCGGGCGCGCCCGTCGATCTGCGCGAGAAGTCGCTACGGCTGGCCGCCCATCTGCTCGAATACGATCCGGAGCTGCGCGGTGGTAGCGGCTATAACCGGGCGCGTGAATTGCTCGACAGCGGCGCGGCGCTCAAGCAAATGCACAAAATCATCGACGCACAAGGCCCGTCGGCTTGCCGCACTGATCTCGGTACTCTGACCGCCGATATTCCAGCTCGGCAAGACGGTGTGATCGCGGCGATCAATTGCCTCCGACTCAACCGGCTGGCACGCAGTGCCGGCGCGCCGATCGACAAGGGCGCCGGCATCAAGGTGTTCAAGAAGATCGGCGACCGTGTTGAGAAAGGTGAACCGCTCTACCGCATCTATGCCTACGACGCCCCTGAATTCGAACTCGCGATCGCCGCCGCGAAGGCCGATACAGGTTATGTGGTCGGCTCGCGATCGGACAGCGGCGGGTCGAAGCCGTGAGTGAGGCCGTCATCCAGGCGTTGCCGCTGGCAGCCAAGGACGCGGCGCGCCTTGCCTCTCGGTTCGGCATTTCGATGCACGAAATTGACCTGCATCGATTTCCGGACGGCGAGCTGCGCGTCACTGTGGGGGCTGCCGCGGCGACCACCATCATCTATGCCCCGCTTGATCAACCGAACGATAAGCTGCTAGCGATACTGTTTGCGGCGGAGGCTCTGCGGCGCGAGGGGGTGCTCCGGCTGGTCCTGGTGGCGCCGTATCTTTGTTACATGCGCCAGGACGCCGCTTTTCATAAAGGCGAGGCAATTAGCCAAAAGGTTGTCGGCCCATTGCTCGCGGGCAGCTTCGATCGCGTTATCACGGTCGACGCGCATCTGCATCGTACGAAAAATATCGAAGATATTTTTCCGGGCATCGAGGCCGACGATTTGTCGGCGATGCCTGTCATCGCCAAGGCGCTGCATGCGGGCGGCCTGAATAGCGATACGCTAGTGGTCGGGCCCGATGAGGAATCCGGCCCGTGGGTTGGCGATCTGGCGGGCCGACTCGGGCTAAAGCACGTGGTGGCGTGCAAGACGCGACGCGGTGACCGCGCGGTCGAAATCACTTTTGCCGATCCGGCCTTGTTCAAGGACCGGCCAGTGCTGCTGGTCGACGACATCGTGTCCTCGGGCGGCACACTGATCGCCTGCGCCAAAGCGCTCGTAGCGGCAGGCGCCATGGCGGTCGACGCCGTCATCACTCATGCATTATTTCCGCCAGAGATGACGCAAGTCTTCTTGAGCGCAGGTCTGCGTTCGATCCGCTCTACGAGCAGCGTGCCGCATCCGACCAATGCCATCGCTCTCGACGACGTTCTCGCCGATGCCTTGCGAAAGGAGATCTGCGCATGAGCGTCACGTTGCGCTTTTGCGGGGCAGCCCGCACCGTGACTGGCTCGTGTCATTTATTCGAGACCCGAGCAGGACGATTGCTGGTCGACTGCGGCTTGTTTCAGGGACCAAAAACGCTAAAGGCGTTGAACTACAGCGCCTTTCCCTTCCGCGCGGCGGAAATCTCTACCGTGCTGCTGACGCACGCACATATCGACCATAGCGGGCTGTTGCCAAAGCTGACGCGCGAAGGATTCCGCGGGCGTATCATGGCCACACGCGGCACCATTGATCTGTGCTCCTACATGCTACCCGACGCTGGCAGTATTCAGGAATCGGAAGTGGCAACGCTGAACCGGCGTAATATGGCGCGCGGGCGCGTGGAAGTCACGCCGATCTATACGCAAGCAGATGCCGTCGCCTCGCTCGAGTCGTTTCGTCCGGTCGATTACGAGAAATGGTTCGAGGCAATGCCGGGCGTACGCGCGCGCTATTGGAACGCGGGGCATCTGCTCGGCTCGGCTTCGATTGAACTCGAATTTGCCGGCGAGGGCGCATCCGGCAAGCCATTGCGGGTGCTGGCGTCGGGCGATATCGGCCCCGATGCAAAGCTGCTTGAGCCAGATCCGGAGGCACCAACTGGATTGGACTACGTCATATCCGAATCGACCTACGGCGATAAGGATCGTCCGCCGATCACCCGCGAGGGACGGCGCCAACATCTCGCGGCGGAGGTGCACGAGGCGTACGCCGCTAGTGGCGCGCTGCTCATTCCGGCCTTTGCGGTAGAGCGTACCCAGGAGTTGATTGTCGATCTGATCGGCCTGATGGATCGTGGCGACGTGCCGACAGCGCCGATTTTTCTCGATTCACCGCTCGCCATTCGCGCCACCGAGGTGTTTCGTCAATATTCGTCCAGCCTTGAATCCGACGTCGATATAAACCGGCTGCTCAGTTCCCCGCATTTGCGTTGCACCGAGACGGTGGAGGAGAGCAAATCGATTGCTAAGCTCGCCGGTTTCCACATCATCATCGCTGCGAGTGGCATGTGCGACGCCGGCCGCATCCGTCATCACCTCAAGCGCTGGTTATGGCAGGCAAATGCCACCGTGCTACTGACGGGCTTTCAGGCGCAAGGCACGCTCGGCCGGTTCCTTTGGGACGGCGTCAAGGCCGTCCGTATCCAGGGCGAAGAAATCAAGGTGGCAGCGCGCATTCGTCGCCTCGATGAATATTCCGGCCATGCCGACGGACCCGAACTCGCGCGCTGGATCGCCTCGCGCCGGCCTATCCAGCGTGGCGTGTTCCTGGTGCATGGAGAGGAGCCTGCGCTGGCGGGGCTCTCCGAACGTATCGTTGATCGCACGGTGCCGGCGGCGAAGATCTTCGTTCCGATTATGGACGACATCTATGAGCTGACCACGCCAGCGCCGACGCCGATCGACGTATCGCATCGCCGCAGGCTAGCGCCCGAAGCGGTGGTCGCGCTTGATTGGCACAACGACATGTCGAAGCTTATCCTCGACATCAATGAGAGAATCGGAGCTGCCGCCGACGACCGCGCCCGCGGCGTTATCATTCGCCGCTTACGCCGTGCGCTTGAAGTGGAGCAATGATAGTTAGGTTGACGCAGCAGTCCTTGCCGGCTTGTCTTCCTCCGCGGCCGCGAACAGCGCGATCAATGCGCGCTTGATGGCGGCCTGCCGTGTTGGTGAGTTGATTTGCGCGCCCATCAGGTCGGTGACGTAGAACACGTCCACCACCCGCTCGCCGAAAGTCGCAACGTGTGCGGATGCGATGTTGAGGTTGAGCTTGGAGAGCGTCGCGGTCAGCTCGTACAAAAGCCCCGTCCGGTCGAGGCCCGTGACCTCGACCATTGTATAACGATGTGACCACTGGTTATTGATGGTGACGGTGGGCTCCAGCGCGAACGCGCGGATCCGGCCTTTTGGCGGCATCCGTTTGGCCACCACATCCGGGAGACGCAGTTCGCCGCGCAGAGCTTTCTCAATTGAATCGGCGATGCGATTGGCGCGCCGCTCTTCGTCTTCATCGCGGTCGAATTCGCGCGATAGCGAGATGGTGTCGAGCGCACGGCCGTCGGTCGTCGTATAGATCTGCGCATCGACAATGTTGGCGCCGGCCATGGCGCAGGCGCCGGCGATGATCGACAGCAGCCAGGGATGATCTGGCGCAAGAAGCGTGAGTTCGGTCACTCCTCGGTCCACATCGAACGCAATCGAGGTTGCCAACCGCTTTTCGGCGTCCTCGGTGGCGCGCACGAAATTGGCATGTTCGATCTTGTGAGGCAGATCGACTTTGAGCCAATAGGCTGGATAGAGCTTCGCGATATAGGCCTCGAGACGTTCGTGAGGCCAATTCTTCATTGCCTCACGGAACTCGTTCTGGGCGATCGCCACGCGCTGGGCACGGTTGACTTCCGAGAAACCGCCGGTGAGCACCGGTTCGGTCTCATAATAAAGCGTGCGGATTAGCTGCGCCTTCCAGCCATTCCACACGCCAGGGCCGACAGCGCGGATATCGGCGGTGGTGAGAATGGTGAGCAGCTTCAACCGCTCGGCCGATTGTACCGTCGCGGCGAAATTCTCGATGGTCTTGCGATCGGAGAGGTCACGCGACTGCGCAACACTCGACATGACGAGATGATTTTCGATCAGCCAGGCGACCGTCTCGGTATCGGCGGCCGAGAAGCCCAACCGCGGACAGAACCGCTTGGCCACCCGTGCACCGGCGATCGAATGATCCTCCGGCCGGCCTTTGGCAATATCGTGCAGGAACAGCGTGACGTAAAGCACGCGGCGGTGTTCGGGCAAGATCTTGTGGATCAATTCGTTGGCGAGCGGCGTATCGTTGCTGCCGCCACGCTCAATCTCGGCGAGGACGCCGATGCAACGCAGCAGATGCTCGTCGACCGTGTAGTGGTGATACATATTGAATTGCATCATAGCAACGATCTTGCCGAATGCCGGCACGAATCGGCCAAGCACGCCGGCCTCGTTCATCCGTCGCAGCACGGTTTCCGGGTCGTTCTTCGAAGTGAGGACGTCAAGGAAAAGCTCGTTGGCTTCCTCGTTCTCGCGTAGCTTGGCGCCGATTAGTTTGAGCGAGCGGGTGATTGCACGCATGGCATCCGGGTGGAATGCCAGATTGTGCTTCTGCGCCAGGTGGAAGATGCGGATCAGATTGACCGGATCGCGCTTGAACACGTTGGCCTGGGCGAGCCGAATGCGATTCTTGTCGATGGTAAAGTCATCGCTTTCGGCAAGCTTCCGCCGTTTTACTGGTCGCAGTCGCGCCATCACGCGGCTTAGAACCGGGACACTTTTGGCGTGGCTGTCTTCCAGCTCCGCGCATAGGATCGCGGTGAGATCGCCAACATCTTTGGCGATCAGGAAATAATGCTTCATGAAGCGCTCGACATCCTGCAGGCCGGGATGTTCGGTGTAGCCGAGTCGCACGGCGATCTCGCGCTGGATGTCGAACGACAGGCGCTCCTCGGCGCGCCCCATGAGAAAATGCATGTGGCACCGCACCGACCATAGAAAATCTTCGCAGGCCCGGAAGCGTTGATATTCCTGTTTGTCGAATACGCCGCGCTTGATCAGTTCATCCGGCTCGCGCACCCGGTAAACGTATTTGGCGATCCAGAACAGCGTATGTAGATCGCGCAATCCGCCCTTGCCGTCCTTGACGTTCGGCTCGACCAGATAGCGCGATTGCCCGCTGCGCCGCACGCGATCTTCACGCTCCGCCAGCTTGGCAGCGACGAATTGCGTTGCGGTGTTGCGCACAACCTCGTCGTCGAAACGCGCCACCAACTCATCGAATAATTTCTTGTCGCCGAGCAGAAAGCGCGACTCGAGAATGGCAGTACGGATGGTCATGTCCGCCTTGGCCTGGCGGATGCACTCGTCGACCGAACGTGTCGCGTGACCGACCTTCAGCCCGGTATCCCACAGGCAATAAAGAATCGCTTCCGCGATCGACTCGCCCCACGCGGTTTGCTTGTAAGGCAGCAGGAACAGCAGATCGATGTCCGAACCGGGCGCCTGCAAGCCGCGGCCGTAGCCGCCGGTGGCGATTACCGCCATTCGTTCGCCCTCTGATGGGTTTTGCGATGGGTAAAGTTTGCATGCAAATTCGAACAGAATGCCGATGATCTCGTCTTCCATTCGGCAGAGTCGTTCGGCGCATCGGCGGCCGTGACGGTCCGTAAATAACAACTGTTCGGCTTTGGCGCGCCCGTCGGCGAGGGCGACTTTCAGCCGTTGCGCCAGCAACGAACGCAACTCGCGCTCCCCGCCGGTATGGCTCTTTGTCAGTTTTTCAAGTTCGACGGTAAGCGCGTGTGCGTCGATCAGATCGTTCGAGCCCCGCGCGGGGCGTTCGGACGGCGTGTCATGATCGAGGGCAAGCGAGGCCATAGGCCATCCCGATAGCGGAGGCCGGGCGTTAAGTCACCCGCCCCAAACAGATATTTCTGCAACCGCATATTTCGCGGGTTTCGGAAGGCAATTTGCGTCGGGGCTGCCCGGTGATGACGGCCGGCGCGGAGTGTGGTTCGTTGTGGCGACAAGATCCACGGGTTCGGGAGACAAATAACGATGCGCATGTTCCAGGTCTGCGTTTGCGGTCAGCCGTTACAGCTCAATGAACAGCCCACGCCACAGCCGACTGGTAGCGAAGTCCTGTTGAAGGTTCTGGCCGCCGGCGTTTGCCACAGCGATCTGCATCTGGCGGACGGCTATTTCGATCTCGGTGGTGGCAAGCAGCTGAGTCTTGCCGACCGTGGCATGAAGCTCCCAGTAACGCTCGGCCACGAGAATGTCGGCGAGGTGGTAGCCTTCGGTCCCGATGCGAAGGGCGTCAAGGTCGGCGACCGCCGGCTCGCGCACCCTTGGATCGGCTGCGGCACCTGTGATCCCTGCCGGCGGGGCGAGGAAAATCTCTGCCGCGCCATGCGCAGCCTCGGGGTATTCTCTAACGGCGGCTATGCCGACTATCTGATGGTGCCGCATCCGCGCTATCTATTCGACATCGGCAACCTTCCGCCGGACCGCGCAGCGCCGCTCGCTTGCTCGGGCGTTACCACCTTCGGCGCCTTGAAAAAAATCCCGACCCTGACAAGCGCGTCGACGGTGATTATCGGTGCTGGCGGGCTTGGGCTCATGTGTCTTGCTTTACACAAGGCGATGGGCGGCCACAGCGCCATCGTGGTCGACATTGATCCTGCAAAGCGCGAGGCCGCCAAAAAAGCGGGCGCAGTCGCGGTGGTTGATGGCGGCGCCGCCGACGCTTCGCAGAGAATCATCGACATGACGGATGGCGGTGCGTGGGGAGTGATCGACTTGGTCGGATCGTCGCAAAGCGCGCGGGTCGGTTATGACAGCCTGATCAAGGGCGGCAAATACGTCATCGTCGGGCTTTATGGCGGCGATCTTACAGTGTCGTTGCCGCCGATCCCGATGCGAGCGCTAACTATCCAAGGATCTTATGTCGGCAGCCTGCCGGAGATGAAGCAATTGATCGAGCTTGTTCGCCGCACCGGAGTGCCGCCGGTTCCCGTTGCCACAAGACCGTTGACGGATGTGAACGCAGTGATGGACGAGCTTCGCGCCGGCAAAGTGGTTGGCCGCGTGGTGCTGACGCCCGCGTAGCCTCCATTCATCATCCCGAAGTGCGTGCGTTCGCGCGCCTCGAACGATGAGCGCGAGATTTTCAAATAAGAAGGAAGAAAAGTATGGACGCCAACGCGCTACGCGCCATGCAGGCGCCGATCAAGGAGCGTTACAAGGATGATCCCAAGGCAGCGCTGATCACACTCAAGGCGCACGGCACACTCGACGACGCAACCATCGCTTGCAAGATCGAGACCGGGCGTGCGCTAGCCGTCGCCGGGTTGCATCCGGCAACCGGTGGTTCGGGGTTGGAGCTCTGCTCCGGCGATATGCTGCTGGACGCGCTGGTCGCCTGTGCCGGCGTCACCATGAAGGCGGTAGCGACCGCGCTAGATATTCCACTGAAGTCGGGAGGCGTAACGGCAGAAGGCGATCTCGACTTCCGCGGTACGCTGGGCGTTGCCAAGGATGCACCAGTAGGCTTTGCGCAAATTCGTCTGCGCTTCGATGTCGACACTGATGCACCGCAGGATAAACTCGATCAGTTGCTCAAACTTACCGAACGCTATTGCGTTGTGTACCAGACCATCAAGAACGGTCCGCAGGTTGATGTGAAGGTAGCGAGGGTATAGGAGCTTGTCATGGCCGGGCTTGTCCCGGCCATCCACGTCTTTATCCGCACCGAGCTCCAAGACGTGGATGCCCGGCACAAGGGGCATGACGGTAGAGAATTCAATGTCCCCCGCCCTTTATTTCGCTCTCACGCTGTTCGTTAAAATGGCCGTCACCGCGGCTTTCGTGGTGGCGGCCACGGTGACCGCAGAGCGCGTTGGTCCCCTGATCGGCGGCCTGGTTGCGACACTGCCGATCGGCGCAGGACCGGTCTATGTGTTCCTTGCACTCGACCATGACGCGCATTTCATAGCGCAGAGCGCAGTGGCAAGCCTTGCCATCAATGCCGTCAATGTGATCTTCGCGATGAGCTATGCATTGCTGGCACAAACACGCTCGCGTGCCGTCAGCATGGCGCTAGCGTTTTTCGTCTGGCTTGTTCTCGTCAGCGGCGTGCTTGCGATCCACTGGACGTTCGTCGGCATTATGTTCGTGAATGTTGTCGTCTTAAGTGTGTGCCTGTGGCTGGCGCGACCTTTACGTCATGTCAGGGTTACAGGCTTTCGCCCTCACTGGACCGACCTGGCGCTGCGTGCCGCGCTGGTCGCGTCTCTGGTCGGTGTCGTCGTGACCTTTAGTTTTCAGCTCGGTCCTGGCGGCAGCGGCATCCTTGCGGTATTTCCGGTGGTGCTGCTCAGCATCATGTTCATCCTGCACGATCGCGTCGGCGGACAGGCATCGGCGGCGGTACAAGCCAATGCGGTGCTGGGGCTGGTCGGATTCGCCTTCGCCTGTACCGTGCTGCATTTCTCTGCCGACGCCTTTGGTTCCGTGGTCGGCCTGACGCTGGCGCTCATTACTTCGATAGGTTGGAGCCTGATGGTGCTGGTCGCACGCCGACACGGCGTCGCGGTGTAGCGTCAATGGCGATATTTGTAATTGGACTTCTGCTCAAAATCGCGATGACTGCGACCATCGTGGTGGCTGCTTCCGTGGTGGTCGAACGCAGCGGGCCGTTCGTTGGCTCGCTGATCGCCTCTCTGCCGACTGCCGGTGGCGCGGCCATGATCATTCTCGCGCTCGAGCATCCGCCGGAATTCATAGCCCAGAGTGCGGTTGGCAGCCTGATCGCAAACGCAGCTTGCGCGCTGTTTGCGTTCAGCTATGCGGCGTTGGCGCAAAGACACTCGTTGCGGCTCAGCCTCGGAGGCGCATTCCTGGTTTGGCTGGGCACCGTGTTCCTATTGCGGCTGGTGGACTGGAGCGCAACGGGTGCAGTTATATTGAATACAGTTGTCTATCCGATTGCGATTTTTGCCGCTGGCGGTTTTCGCATCACAGGCGCGATCAAGCGCGTCGAGTTCACTCGTGCCGATCTTGTCTGGCGCGCCGGCGTGGTGACGTTCTGTGTGATCCTCGTCACCGCGGCAAGCAACTCGATCGGATCGTATTTCTCCGGTGTGTTCGCTTTTTTTCCGGTGGCTATGGGTTCATTCTTCATCATTCTGCATCCGCGGATCGGTGGGCCAGCTGCCGCGAGCGTCGCGGCCCACGTGCTCACTCCACTTATCGGGCTGGGGCTGAGCCTGCTCGCTGTCCACCGGTTGGCGGAGCCGATCGGGGTGTGGTGGTCCTACGCAGTCGGCTTGTCGATCGGGCTCGTGTGGAATGCACTGCTTTGGCTCGTGCGGAATTGGCGACGGCAAAAAGCCGCTTAATGCAAAAGGCCGAGCTCCAGCGCCTTGATCTGCAGGGCCAGATAGCGCGAGAAAATCCGGCATTGCGCGAGACTGCCGGCCGTGAACCAGAGTCCCGGCTGTGCCGTACGGCGCCACATGTTGCGCAATTCCCCGCCCTCGTCGAAACCCCATACCGGGCCGATACGGTCGGCGATCATATCGCCGAGGTAGAGGCGGACAGTTTCCTGCTGATTCTTGTACCCGGTTGCCAGTACCAGCAGCTCGGCCGGCACGACACGACCATCTCGCAACCGCGCACCCTCCGCAACGAAGGTATCTATGTCGGCATATTGGAGTAGGCCGACCGCGCCGGAAATGATCAGTTCGGAACAGCCGACGTTAAAATAGTAGCCGCCGCCGCGGCGCAGATACATCATCTGGAAGCCGGTGTCGTCCTCGCCAAAATGCAGCCGGAAGCCGCGCTTCTCGAGTGCCTCCAGCAGCGCTTTGTCGACCTCGCGCCCTTTGGCGGTTGAGATCTGGTAGGAGCGTTGCAGGACCGGATAAGGAAACGAGGTCGCTAGCAGATCGCAATCTTCAAACGGAATTCCTTC
>DASWAK010000501.1:0-15185 GCA_036391175.1 Pseudolabrys sp. | reverse complement strand
CTGCTTCCCGGCAAGCTCTGGCTTGCCGGCGCAGGCCCGTAGTTTTAAAATTATTTTGTCGCAAAAGTGCGAGTAGTCGAGGATCCTGTTGAAACGATCTGGCGCAGTTTCGATCGCCTGCAACTTCAGCGTCGGCTTGTTGGCGCTGACGTTACTTTATTTCCTCATCATGTGGAGCGGGCTGCGCATCGGCCGTTTCATCCCGGCGAAATACACCCAGGAACTCATCGAGAATTCGGATTTCCGTAAGTTCGACGATTCCTTGCGCATGGTGCTCGATTGCACACCGGAACTGGCAACCGAGATTGAGGACTATTTGAAGACAGAGGCAGCCAAGGGCGTGGTCCGCTACGGTGTGCATCGCCAAGATGCGGCGATGATGACGTGCTTCACGCCATCGCCGGTGAATCCGAACCACGTTCACTTCATCGATGGCGCACAGGGCGGTTACGCGCTGGCCGCGACCGCGCTCAAGGAAAGCCACGCGAGCGAGTGATCATCAGCCTCTGATGCGTGCCCGCGCAGCATTCTCGACCAAGGTTTTTCCGAGAGACCAGATCGCGCCCGGAACCCGATGCGCATCCGAGATGACCGCTTCAAATGATCGCTCGATCCAATCGCAGTCTTCATCCGTGATGATCAGCGAGGGCAGGAGCTTGATCGTGTGATTGCCATGCCCCGCGACCTGAGAAAGGATTCTGTGTTCCTTTAACAGCGGAATGACGATCAATTGACAAAACAGCCCGCTGTTCGCTGTCTCAAGCAGATTCCAGGATGCCTTGAGCGTCAGCGAACGGGGCGCGCCAAACTCGATGCCGATCATCAGGCCCTTCCCGCGGACCTCTTTGACGAGTTCATGGCGTTGTATCATCCGCTCGAACGTGGCGAGCAAGCGCGCACCCGTCCGTTGCGCGTTTTGCATCAGCCCTTCGGATTCTATCACCTCAAGCGTGGCAAGTCCGGCCGCCATGGCTAGATCGTTCTTGGCAAACGTCGACCCATGCACGACGGCACGGTCCATTCGATCGAAAACCCTGTCGAATATCCATTTACGAGTCAGCACCGCGCTAACAGGCACATGCCCGCCGGACAGCGACTTGGACAGCAAAACGATATCGGGCTCGATGCCCCAATGTTCGCATGCGAGAAAACGCCCAGTTCGTCCAAGTCCGGTTTGGATTTCATCGGCAATAAACAAAGTGCCGTGCTTGCGGCAAAGCTCGAGCGCGGAACGCAGGTAGTCGTCCGCAGGAACGGTGACGCCCTTGCCCTGAATCGGCTCAACGATGAACGCCGCAATCGTTTTTGAAGCCAAGGCTCGTTCCAGCGCAACGAGATCGTTGAATGGCACTTCGATGCATCCGGGCAATAGCGGACCGAAACCGGAGCGGAAAATCTCGTCACCATTCACCGACAACGAGCCGTAGGTCAGTCCATGGAACGCATGGCTGCAATAGACAATTCCATCACGGCCCGTCGCGGCGCGCGCAAATTTCAGGGAGGTTTCGACCGACTCAGTTCCAGAATTGGCAAAGAACACCTTTTCGAGGTGCGGCACATAGCGCAGCAGACGCTCGGCCAAAACTCCGGCCAGCGCTGATACGTCCATTTGAACGAGGTTTGGAAAGTCGCTGTCGAGAACTTTTTTCAGCGTATTGCAGACGACCGGATGATTGCGGCCGAGCGCGAACACGCCCCACCCGCTCAGCAGGTCGAGGTACTGCTGGCCATCGCGATCATACAGGTACTGGCCCTTGCCTCGCTGGTACGCTCGGTCAAATCCGATCGCTTTAAGCAGGCGAACCATCTGTTCATTAAGATGGCGGGTGTGCAGCGCGTAACGATCTGCCTCCACTTCAGCGAAGAGGCGCTCAATTTCAAGACTCATTCCGGTCTCCGGAACCCGCCCGCAAATATCGTTGCCGAATGGTAGCCCCTCGACACTGGCATGTCATGCCGAGCAGGAAACCTTGCCCATTCCCGCCCCGAGGACACAATCATCCCCAAGTACATTGCCGATTCTGCCGGTAGTGTGGATTTTTCAACACGTTGTGGCGTTGACCGTAGCGGCGGCCTTTGGGATAAATGCCCCCGGCAAGCGGGGTGTGGATGTCGGGACAAGAGGGCGTTGTTGCCGTTACCTGTCTAGCACTTGAGGCCGGCATCGCGCGCGGTCCCGGGGTATCAGTGATTTGCAATCAAAGCTCGGGGCTGCGGGCGGCTCTTGGCGCGGCAATCGCGCGCGGCGCCTCGGGCATCATCAGTTTTGGAATTGCGGGCGGGTTGGCACCCGATCTGGCTGCAGGCGATTGGGTCGTAGCGTCTGGTGTCAGAAGCGGCAAAAATGTAATTGCGACCGATCGCGCGTGGGCACAAAGACTCGTTGAGATCCTTCCAAACGCCATTCATGCACACGTCGTCGGCGCGGATTCCGTAATAGCCAGCCCCTCGGAAAAGTTTCAGCTTTATGATGAGACAGGGGCGGCTGCCGTCGATATGGAGTCGCACATTGCCGCCGAGATTGCCGCAGAACATCGCCTTCCGTTCGTTGCATGCCGAGTCATCATCGATGCAGCGCACAGAATGCTTCCACCCGCTGCGACCTTGGGCTTGCGCCTCGACGGCACGCCGGATGTGTCCGCAGTATTCCGCTCGGTCTGGCAAAACCCGCACCAGCTTCCCGATCTCATCCGCGTCGCATTTGATCACCACACCGCGCGCCGGGCGTTGCGATCAGGACGGAAGCAGCTCGGGGTCGGACTCGGCTTTCCTTATTACAAAAGTTTTGAGTTCGACCTCGCCTTGCCGGAGGCTTCTCCGAGTTTGATCGGGTAGGAACGCACCGGCGATATTCGCCGCTGCTGCTTCAGCGGACTATTGCTATCGACCGGCCAGTCATGCATCAGCGGACCGATAGCGCCAGCTCGGCATCGCGCTCAGGCAGAACAATCAGAATTGCCTCACGGAACGAAATTTCGGGCGCATCGCATTGGCGGACGGCGTTTGCTCACGAGCGCAAGGATCACCGCTTTTATGAGCTTCTTGAAGACACGCTAATGGACGGTTTCAAGTATGGCTACCTGATCATCGAGGACAATCGCACCGTCTGCGCGATCCAGCCGTATTTCTTGATCGACCAGGATCTCCTCGCCGGCGTCAGCGGCCGCGTTAGGAAATTCATTGCCAGAATACGGCGGCATTGGTCGCGCTTCATGTACGCACGTACGCTGATGGTGGGATGCGCTGCCGGCGAAGGCCACCTTGACGGCGATGAACCATCCCAATTCGCAAATGCCGAATTGCTGGCGCGTTCGCTGCCGCAGATAGCGGGCGAATTAAACTGCACGATGATTGTTCTCAAGGAATTCCCCGTCCGGTACCGCGCCCCGCTGCAATGCTTGCGCCACGTCGGCTTCACCCGCGTGCCCAGCATGCCGATGACTACGCTCAGCATCGATTACCGGAATTTCGAGGACTATCTATCCAATAAGCTAAGCCCGCGTACACGCGAAACACTTCGGCGAAAGTTGCGCGCTGCCGGGCGGGCACTGCCGGCGATCACTATGAGCGTCGTAGGCGACGTGACCGCGGTCATCGACGAAGTCTATCCGCTATACGAAAAAGTCTTCGAACGCTCGCCCCTGCAGTTCGAGAAGCTCACAAAGGAATTTCTGTGCGAAATCGGACGGCGGATTCCCGACAAGGTTAGGTTTTTCATTTGGCGCCAGGATTCCAGCATCATCGCCTTCGCCTTGTGCATGGTTCAGGACGACGGCATCTGGCACGAATATGTGGGATTTGATTATTCAGTCGCGTTCAAGCTTCACCTCTACTATCGGGTGTTTCACGACATCATCGAATGGGCCACCGCTCATGGCTACAAACGCTTCTACAGTGGCAGCCTCAACTACGACCCAAAGTGGCATCTGCGCCAATCGCTCTACCCGGTCGATCTTTACGTGCGGCATACCTCCGATCCGATCAACGCTCTCTTGAAACGACTGCTTCCCCTGATGGAGCCGACGCGTTCCGACCCGATCCTTCCGAATTTCCACAACTATAGAGAATTGTGGGAGTGAGGACGCCCACCCGGCTTTTCAGGTTGCAGGCGCTCCTTGCATGCCGCGGAACTAGTCGCGTGAATCCACATGCACACTAGGACAAGGCCGCGCGAGTCGTGTGACATGAGTCAAAGGCCGCTGCGGCGAAATTGCTGGACGTGGAGCAACACTTCGCTGCCGTCCCCGCGAAGGCGGAGATTCCATAGAACGGAATATGGGTCCCGGTCTCGCTGCGCTTGCCCGGGACGACAGAGCCGCGTGAACAACTACTCACTCAGCCGCTTGGAAAACAGGACCATGGTCTTACGATAGACCTCGGAGCGATTCCACTCGCGCATCACCTGGAAATTCTCCGTGCCCTCCCCGAACGGCGCGCCGGCGCGCCAGCCGTTGGTCTTCAGTAGATTGGCCGTAGAGGCGAGCACATCCGGCACGCTGTGACGAAGGTCGACATGGCCGTTGCCGTCGTAATCGACGCCGTACTTGATATACGAAGACGGCAGGAACTGCGTCTGCCCAATCTCGCCAGCATACGCGCCGATGAGGTCACGCAACGGCAGATCGCCGCGCTGAAGGATTTTCAGCGCCGCGATGAGTTCGGTCTGGAACAGCTCGGACCGCCGGCAATCGTGCGCGAGCGTGGCGATCGTGCGGATCACCGGCAGCTTACCCATGTCGCCGGTGCCATTGTCGCTCTCCAGCGTCCAGATCGCCATCAGCAGCGTCCGCGGCACGCCGAATTGCTGCTCAATGCGTGACAGCAGTTGGGCGTGCTTCTGCATCAGCCCCTTGGCGCGCTTGATGCGGGCCGGGATGACGCGGGTGGCGGCATATTCCTCGAAGCTCTTGGCGTGGAACATGCCGCGCTGGCGGCGGTCAAAGGCGAGCACGGACTGATCGAGAGTGACGCCGGCGAAGGCCTGGTCGATGACACTGCGCGAGACGCCGGCCACCTGCGCGTCGCGCCCCATGGCTGACAGGAAGGTGTTGAAATCGCCGCCGCACTGCGCCGCACGTGCTGGCGCGGCGAGAATAAAGATACTGAAAAGTGCCGCAATCAGCCGCACGATCATGCCGCACCTCGTTGTCGCTCCCGGGCGACCATGGCATGAGGGACGGACCGGCGGAAGTCAGCGCAAATGGCTTTCCCGCAACCCCCGCCGATATCGTCACGACACGGAGTAAACGAATGCCCAAGGCCTATTGGATCACCACCTATCGCGAGATCAAGGACCCCGCCAAGGTCGCCGCCACGCTAAGCTGGCCCCCGTCGCGCTCGCGCCCTATGGCGTGCGCTATCTTTGCCGCGGCGTCCCCGATGCGACCTTCGAGGCCGGGTTGAAGGAACGTCTAGTGGTCTCCGAATTCCCCAGCCTTGAAAAAGCGATCACAGGGCATGACAGCCCGGGCTATCAGGAGGCGCTGCGTGCGCTCGGCGACGGCGCCGTGCGTGACATCCGCATCATCAACGGGCTCGATTGAGCGCGCGAAATCGCGCCAGTTGCATTTCCTGAATGACGCGCGCTTCACGCAGACGTGTAACTTTTGTGCGATGCTGGCTGGCAATTTGCGCCTATATAGAGGCGAATTCTCTCTGGGACACTCGCTATGATCCACCGTTCCGCTCTCCTCATCGCCGCCGTCGTTGCCTTTGTACCAATCGCGGCGCACGCACAGCCCGCCGTAACGATCCCGCCGCCCGCGGCTGAGCAGCCTTCGCAGAACACGGGCCTCGAAAGCACCGTACTCGCGGGTGGGTGCTTCTGGGGCATCCAGGCCGTTTACCAGCACGTCAAAGGCGTAACCAATGCCGTGTCTGGCTATGCCGGCGGCGCCCAAAAGGACGCCTTTTATGAAACCGTTAGTTCGGGTCACACCAGCCACGCCGAAAGCGTGAAGGTGACCTTCGACCCGCGCCAGGTGTCCTACGGCAAGATTTTGCAGATCTATTTCTCGGTTGCGCACGACCCAACGCAGCTCAATCGTCAGGGGCCGGATTCCGGCACGCAATATCGCTCCGAAATTTTCCCGCAGAGCGAGGCGCAGCAGAAGACCGCGAGAGACTATATCGCGCAGCTCGACAAGGCCCATGCCTTTCGGCGCCCGATCGTCACGAAAACTGACACGATGAAGGCCGCGTTCTTCCCGGCTGAGCCCTATCATCAGGACTACGCGATCAAGCACCCATACCAGCCCTACATCGCGTTCAACGACGCGCCGAAGGTCGAGAACCTGAAGAAGATGTTTCCGGAGCTTTGGCGCGACACGCCAGTGACTGTGGCGCAGGCCGAGCAGGGCCAGTGATCGGCCTCAGGGCGCCAGGAGGTACATGAAAAAGAACGGCGGGCTTGAGGCCCGCCGTTCTCGTTGAAAAGCTTGATCCTGAAGCGTCAGTTATCGAGGAAGCTCCGCAGCTTCCGGCTCCGGCTCGGGTGCTTCAGCTTCCGCAGCGCCTTCGCCTCGATCTGGCGGATGCGCTCGCGGGTCACCGAGAACTGCTGGCCGACTTCTTCCAGCGTATGGTCGGTGTTCATGCCGATGCCGAAGCGCATGCGCAGCACGCGCTCTTCGCGCGGCGTGAGCGAGGCCAGCACGCGCGTGGTCGTCTCGCGCAGGTTCGACTGGATCGCCGCATCAATCGGCAGGATCGCGTTCTTGTCCTCGATGAAATCGCCAAGATGCGAATCCTCCTCATCGCCGATGGGCGTTTCGAGCGAGAGCGGCTCCTTGGCGATCTTGAGGACCTTGCGCACCTTCTCGAGGGGCATGCCAAGCTTTTCGGCAAGCTCTTCCGGCGTCGGCTCGCGTCCGATCTCGTTGAGCATCTGCCGGCTGGTGCGGACGATCTTGTTGATCGTCTCGATCATGTGCACAGGGATGCGGATGGTACGCGCCTGGTCGGCGATCGAGCGCGTGATCGCCTGCCGAATCCACCAGGTGGCGTAAGTCGAGAACTTGTACCCGCGGCGGTATTCGAATTTATCGACCGCCTTCATCAGGCCGATGTTGCCTTCCTGGATAAGGTCGAGGAATTGCAGGCCGCGGTTGGTGTATTTCTTGGCGATAGAAATAACGAGGCGCAGGTTAGCCTCCACCATCTCCTTCTTGGCCTGGCGCGCCTCGCGCTCGCCCTTCTGCACCATGTGCACGATCTTGCGGAATTCAGAGATTTCGACGCCGGTCTGCGCGGCGAGATCGTGCACTAGCGAGCGGATTTCCTTGATGCGATCCTTCTCCTTGGCGACAAGGTTCTTCCAACCTTTCGCAGAGAGCTTCGACACGCGGTTAAGCCAGCGCGGATCGAGTTCACCGCCCATGTACTGCTTGAGGAAGTCCTCGCGCACCACGCCGTAGCTTTCGGCGAGCCTCATCAGCCGGCCTTCGTTGGAGACGAGGCGCTTGTTGATGTCGTAAAGCTGCTCAACGAGTGAATCGATGCGGGCCTGGTTGAGCCGCAGCGATTTCACCTCGGAGATGATCTCTTCCTTCAGTTTCTTGTATTTGCGCTCCTGGGCCGGCGACAGTGAGGAGTTCTTCAGGCGGAATTCGATGTCCTGCTCCTGCAGGCGACGCAGGCGCTTGAACGAATCCGCAATGGTGTCGAAGGTCTCCACCACCTTCGGCTTGAGCTCGGCCTCGATGGCGGCGAGCGAAAGCGAATTCTCCATATCGTCTTCGTCGTAATCGCTCTCGGCGGCAGCCTCGCCCGGATCTTTCTCTTCTCCATCACCACCCTCGCCAGCAGGCTTGAACGGTGTGGCGGCAGGGGGCGCAGCCGGCGGCGCCGGCGTCTGCACGACCTGGAGATGCGGCGCGCCAGGAACGGGCGTGCCGACAGCTTGCGGAACCGGCTTGCCGTCGGGACCGATCACCACCGGCACCTGCATCTGCTTGGCGTCGGGGCCGGCATAGGTGGCTTCAAGATCGATGATGTCGCGGAGGAAGACTTTTCCCTCGTTAAGCTCGTCGCGCCAGATGATGATCGCCTGGAAGGTGAGCGGGCTCTCGCATAGACCGGCGATCATCGCCTCGCGGCCGGCCTCGATGCGCTTGGCGATGGCGATTTCGCCCTCGCGCGAGAGCAGCTCGACCGATCCCATCTCGCGCAAATACATGCGCACGGGGTCGTCGGTGCGCTCGGAGGGCTCTTTTTTTTCGGTAGTCGCCAGCGACTTTGTCTTCGCCTCGACGACTTCTGAACCGGTGTCGTCATCGTCATCCTCGGCCTCTTCCGAGGCTTTCTCGCCATCGTCGTTGTCAGCGTCTTCAGTCTCGACAACGTTGATGCCCATTTCGTTGAGCATCGCGTAGACATCCTCGATCTGGTCCGAGGACACTTCGCCAGACGGCATGACTTCGTTGATCTGATCGATGGTGACGTAGCCGCGCTTCTTGGCGGCCTTGATCATCTTTTTGACGCCGGCATCGGAGAGATCGAGAAGCGGCAGCGGCGAATCGGGCGCGCCTTCTTCCTTCTCCGGAACTTGTTCTTTTTCTTTTGCTTGCGTCGCCTTGGTCTTGCTCGCCATCCGCCTCTCCTGGACCGTCCTGGCCGTCTCGCGCCCGGTTCGCCGCGCTTTACCTGGCGCACGCCCAAAAAGGACCGCGCCGGCGAGGCGCCGCCCCCCGAATCAGGTCACCAAGTTTCGTCGGAACCCGCTTAAGCTCCGATTAACCTAAAAGAATACCGCAGGAATCGACCCTTATTCCCGCCGGCCCGGCACCTTCCCGACCGACCCTCAGGGCGGCGGGCCTTGCTCATAAGCTACGGACGCCCCGACCGGAAGAGGCCCCAAAGCCCTCAATCAGGGCCTCGGTGCCTTCTACCCGCGACAGACGGGCTTTGACGTCACGCAACCGCAAGTAATTGGCTTCGCTCGCGTCCTGGCCCAACGCCTGCTCGGCATCCTTGAGCTCCTTAGTTAGTGAATGCCACTGCCGATGCAAGGCGACAAGTTGCGACCAGGTCACCAGCACGTCGTCCGGCGCAGCCTCTGGCCGAGCACCCCAGACCGACGGCGTGGTAATCGACAAGGCAATGCGCTCCATCACCTCGATGAGGCTGCGGGCAGCCAGTTCCGCCTTCAGCGCCTCGGCATCGAGCGCGGCGGCATGGGCGGCGATATCTATGAGCGCGCCCTTGAGCCGCTCGGTATCGACATGGCGGAACTCAAGCGAGGCAAACTCCTCGAGATGATCATGTAGCAGCCAGGGATAGTTGAGCGCGGCTTGCAGGATCAGCGCTTCGCGCCGCGGGACGGCGCTGCGGTGGCCGCGATGCACTGGGCTTGAGGCGAGCTGCTGGCTCACCACCACATAGGGCATCGCCCTGCCCGCGGTTCGCGGCGTGGCGGCACGTTGCCAATCGGTGTTGCGCTCGCGCCAGTTTCCGCCCGAGCGCGCTCCGCGCCGCGGCGCCTGCGCGGGCGCAAAGAACTGCGAAAGGCGGGCGCTGAAATCCTGGCGGTAATACCGACGAACGGCTTCATCGCCGATCGTTGTTGTGACTTCGTTAACGCGCGCTTCGAGCGCCGCGCGCCGCTCCGGCGTGTCGAAGGAATGCCCTTCCGTCTCCCGTGCCCATAACATGTCGGCGAGCGGCCGTGCCGCGCCGATGACATCGCTCACTGCCTCGTGCCCGCCTGAACGCACCAGATCGTCCGGGTCTTGCCCTTGCGGGAGAATCGCAAACTTCAGACTCTTGCCGGGTCTCAGTCGCGGCATCGCGAGATCAACCGCGCGATAAGCAGCGCGCAGGCCTGCGCTGTCGCCATCGAAACAAAGTATCGGTTCATCCGCCATCTTCCAGAGCAGCGTGAGTTGGTCTTCGGTCAGAGCCGTGCCAAGCGGAGCCACAGTCGCGGGAAAGCCCGCCGTCACCATCGCGATCACATCGACATAGCCTTCGACCGCGATGATCGGCGAGCCGTCATGGGCCGCCTGGCGCGCGGCGGCGATGTTGTAAAGTGTCGCACCTTTGTGAAAGAGCGGCGTCTCCGGCGAATTGAGATATTTCGCTTGCGCGTCCTTCTCCAGCGCGCGACCGCCAATCGCGATCACGCGTCCGCGCAGATCGGTTATCGGGAACATCACGCGGTCGCGGAAGCGATCGAATGGCACCGGAATGTCGTCGCCGGAAATCAGCAGGCCTGCCTCGACCATATCCTCGACCGAAATGCTGTGGGAACCGAGATGTTCTTTCAGCGCGAAGCGCTCGCCCGGCGCATATCCAATTCGAAATTTGAGTTGCGTCGCCGGATCGAGCCCGCGATCGGCGAGATAGCCGCGCGCTTTCGCACCGGCGCGCGAAGCCAGCGTGTCCTGGAAAAATTTCGCCGCCAGTTCCATGACATCGTGCAGCGTCTTGCGCCGCGCATCGCGCGCCTCATCCTCGCGCGAGATCTTCGGCAACGGCACGCCGGCCATTTGCGCGAGCCGCTCCACCGCTTCCGGAAAGCTAACGCCTTCGCTTTGCATGACGAAATCAAAGATGCTGCCGTTCTTGCCTGAAGAAAAATCGAACCACGCCTGCTTCTGGTCGTTCACAAAGAATGACGGCGTTTTCTCCTTATTGAACGGCGACAGACCCTTGAACTCACGTCCGGCGCGCACGAGCTTGACGCGCTTGCCCACGACCTCCGAGACCGGAAGCCGGGCTTTCAGCTCATCGAGGAACTGCGGTGTAAAGCGCATGGGTTTTGGGGCCGAATCGGCGGCTAACGCCAACTCTTCCCCATATCGGGTATTTACGGCGCGTCCAGGGATAATTTTTCCCCGCTAGTCACAGGCGCACCTCACGCGGAAACCCTATAATGGCCGGAACAGGCACGGCCAATCCATGTTTCAGCCGGTACAAAAAGCCAAGGCAGACAAAGCTATCGGCGCACTTATGAAGTGCCATGCGGCCATGCCGTGATGGTCGACGAGCCTAACCGGCTGAGGGAAATCCTGCTCGAAGTCGCGTGACTGGCCGTTGCTTGGACTACTGCGGCTGCAAACCTGACGCCTTCACCACCTGCTGCGCTGCCGCGCGGTCAGCCTTGATCTCAGCGGCGAACTGCTCCGGCGTGTTGATCGCCGGCACCTGGCCGCGGCTGATGATGTATTTGTCGCGGAAGCCGGCATCGCTGACCACCCGCGTGACTTCGGCTGCGATCTTGTCGACGATCGGCTTCGGCGTGCCGGGCGGTGCGAACAGCCCATACCAGGTCTGCGACGGCGCGCCCTTGTAGCCAAGATCACTCAGCGTCGGCACGTCCGGCAACAGCGGGGTGCGAATGTTATTCACCAGCGCGAGCGCGTTCATCTTGCCGGCGCGGATATGCGCGATCACGTTGCCGAGCCCGATCAGGCCGATCGGCGTCGAGCCGCCAAGAATGGCGTTGGTCGCCTCGCCGCCGCCCTTGAATGGCACGCGCACCCAGTCGCTGCCTTTGTCCTGCTTGAGGCTGTCCATATAGACAACGCACGGAATCGAGGCGGTGAGATAAGAGAGCGTCCCCGGCTTCTGCTTCGATACCGCCACCAATTCGTCCACAGTTTTGGCCCCGAGGTCGGAATTGATCACCAGCACCTGGATCAGGTGGAAGAGGTTGATGATCGGTGTGAGCTTGTCGGGGTCGAAGGGCAAGCTCTTGAACAGGTATTGGTTGTAGATCATCGGATCTGCATTGATGATGCAGATCGTGTAACCGTCGGGCGCCGCATCCTGGCAGGCGCGTGCGCCAATATTGCCGGCGCCGCCGGGCCGATTTTCGATGATCAGAGGCTGGCCGAGGCTCTTGTGCAGCTCCTCGCCTAGAACGCGCATGAAGATGTCGCTGATACCGCCGGCGCTTGAGGTGGTAAGCACGTGGATCGGGCGGCTTGGATAGTCATCCGCCCGCACCGCCGTTGCGGATGCCATCAGGCCGGCCGTCAACGCAAAATACATCGCAAAGCGTTGCATTACCCTCTCCCCAAAGACATCGCCGGGCTGCAGTTGACCATTGCAGGTGCGCAGCGGCAAGGCAGTCGTACCACCGCATCAGCGGCGGCGCTGACGATGGCGCACGGGCAGATGGAGCGGGCCGTGGCGCCGCGGCCGGTGTGCCATGGCGGTATGTTTCAAGAGTTCAGCCGCGGTGAGATAACCGACTACGAGGACCGCCATCATCAACAGCACTAAGGACCCAGGCGGCACGAACCCGAAGGGAGCCCCAACCGGCGTGAGCGCGAAGGCAAAAGCAACGGCCAACGCACCCAGTGAAGTGACTATCAGGATGCAGTGCGGCCTGCCTTTCCAGAACGGTGCACTGGTACGAATGAGGAAGATCACGAGTATCTGCGTTGCCATGGATTCGATGAACCATGCGGTGCGGAAGATTTCCGGCGTAGCGTGAAAACCGTGAAGCAAAATCAGAAAGGCGGCAATGTCAAAGACAGATGACAATGGTCCCATGATGAGCGTGAAGCGCAATAGCTCCGACATTTCCAACCCGTGCGGGCGGCGAATAGTACTGCGTTCGACCGTGTCATAGGGAATGCCGATTTCGCTCAAGTCGTAGAGAAGATTGTTGAGCAACACCTGGATCGGCGTCAACGGCAGGAACGGAATGAACACGGATGCTACAGCCATCGACAGCATGTTGCCGAAATTGGACGACGTTCCCATGCGCAGATATTTCATGATATTTGCATAGGTACGGCGGCCTTCTTCGACGGCATTGTAGACGACGCCAAGATCGGCTTCGAGCATGATCATGTCGGCGGCCGCGCGCGCGACTTCCGTCGCGCCCTCGACTGCGAGTCCGACATCGGCGGCATGCAGCGCTGGTGCATCGTTGATGCCATCGCCGATGAAGCCGACCGTATGGCCGCTGGCTTGCAGCGCGCGGATAATGCGGGTCTTCTGATCGGGCGAAATACGCGCAAACAGATCGGTCTTCTCCGCCTGGCTGGCAAGCGCAGTGGCGCCGAGATTGGCGATGTCTGCACCGGTCAAGAGTCCGCGTGCCGGGATGCCGAGCGTTTCCACGAGATGCTTAACTGTCGGCGCTGCGTCGCCCGAGATCACCTTGACGCGGATGCCGGCACCCTCGAGCCGCTTGATGGCCGCCGCCGCCGTCTCCTTCGGCGGATCAACGAAGAGGCAAAACCCGGCAAAAACGAGCTGCGCTTCATCGGCAACACCGACGCTTTGCATCGTCGCGGGAAATTCGCGCCAGGCGACGGCGATGCTACGCAAGCCTTGCGCGGACTTGTCTTGGTAAAGCTTCTCGAGCGCAGCGCGGCGGCTGCCATCCAATGGTTGCGCGCCTTCCCCGGTCTCAACTTGCGTCGATAGCGCCAGGATATCCTCGGACGCACCTTTGACAATGAGCAGGCGGCGGCCGCCTTTCTCCGCCAATACAGAAGCGCGCCGCCGGTCGAAGTCGAATGGCACGTCGGCAATATAGCGCCAGTCACTGGGCGAGCCCACTGTGGTGCCGGCGAGGATAGCATTGTCGAGTGGGCTGCGCAGCTTACTTTCAAAAGCGCTATTGACCGCAGCCAATTCCAGCACCCGCTTGTTATCAGCGCCGTCAATGCCGGGATAGCCAACGAGGGCAATCTTGGCTTGCGTCAATGTGCCGGTTTTGTCCGTGCACAGCACGGTCATGGCGCCGACGTCATGGATTGCGGCGAGCCGTTTCACCACCACCTTGCGCGCGGCCATGCGTACGGCGCCGCGCGAGAGCGTGACGGTCATTATCATCGGCAGCAGCTCCGGTGTCATGCCGACCGCCAGCGCCACCGCGAACAGGAAGGATTCGATCACCGGCCGCGCCGAAGCGAGATGCGCTAGCAGCACGAACAGCACCATGAAGCCAGTGAGCCGCATGATGAGCACGCCGAAGGCGTGCAAGCCGCGTTCTAGACTGCCCTGCGGGGGCGCCGATTCGAGAGCGGCGGCAATGCCGCCAAAACGGGTCCTGTTACCGGTGGCGGTGACCAGCATCAGCGCGGTGCCGCGCACCAGCACGGTGCCGCTGAACAGTGCGTTAAATGCTGCGGGCGGTTCGGTCGCGACACAGGGCCCCCGCCGCTTGTCGACGGGGAAAGCTTCGCCCGTTAGCAGGGCTTCGTTGGCCTGTGCACCCGCGGCTTCCAGAATGATGCCATCAGCCGGAATGAGATCGCCGGCGGCGAGCTCGACGATATCGCCCGACACGATTTCTTCAACGGGCGTCTCAACCGAGCGACCATCGCGCCGCACCGCCGCGTGCACCGCCACCGAATGCTTCAAGGCCTCCACCGCTTTTTCTGCACCATGCTCCTGCGTCACCTCCAGCCCGATCGAGGCGGTGAGAATGGCGAGAATGATGGCACCGCTGGCGAGGTCACCGACAGTGGCGGAGACTATGGCCGCAACGATGAGAATGGCGATGAGCGGATCGATTAGCCGGCGGAGAATCTTGCCGAGAATATGATGGCGCGCCGGCTCCGCCACCACATTGCGGCCGCCTGTGCGCAGGCGATCCGCTGCCTCAGCCCCACTCAAACCCGCAGCGGTGGTTCCCAGCCTGGATAAAAGCTCAGCCTCACTGCTGCGCCAGAAGGCCTCGTCGCTTGAGGTAGCAGCGGTAGGCTGGTCGGACATGGGACATCTCGATTCCGTGTAGCCGCGAATTTCAGCCGGAGAGTCTTGTCTTCACCATTCCGCTCGCCTTGGCCATGTCCATCTGCCCGGCATATTTGCCACGCAGGACGCCGATGACCTTGCCCATGTCCTTCATGCTGGCGGCGCTAGTTTCTTTGACCGCCGCCTCAATCGCCCTCTTCATCTCGTCATCGGACATTTGCTTGGGCAGGTAACCGGAGATGATGGCGATTTCCTCCTGCTCCTGCTTCACCAGGTCGTCACGGCCGCCCTTCTGGTAGAGCTCCACCGATTCCTGCCGCTGCTTGATCATCTTTTGCAGAAGGCTGAGCACCTCGGCATCGCCGAGCGGCAGCTTGCCAGCGCCGCGCGCCTCGATATCGGCATTCTTGAGCGAGGAGTTGACCATGCGCAGCGTGGAAACCGCCCGCTCGTTTTTGGCCTTCATCGCCTCTGTCAAAGCTTTATTGATGTCGTCGCGCAGCACGGGGAGCCCCTTTCCT
>DASWAK010000500.1:0-3595 GCA_036391175.1 Pseudolabrys sp. | reverse complement strand
AGAATGCGGTCGTCTACTGTTTATCTGTTGGCACCTATATGGATGCCAATGCCGACGGCGTCGGAGATTTCCGGGGCCTGACGCACCGCCTGGACTATTTGCATGGCCTGGGCATCACCGCGATCTGGCTGATGCCATTCCAGAAATCGCCTGGCAGAGACGACGGTTACGATATTTCCGACTATTACGCCGTCAATCCGGCATACGGCTCGATGGGCGATTTCGTCGAATTCACCCACGGCGCGAAACAACGCGGCATTCGTGTGATCATCGATCTGGTCGTAAATCACACGTCCAACGAACACCCGTGGTTTCAGGAGGCTCGACGGGACCCAAAGTCCAAATATCGTAACTGGTACGTCTGGTCGAAAAAGCGCCCCTCCCAGGCCGACAAAGGCATGGTGTTTCCGGGCGTGCAAAAATCTACCTGGACCCACGATCCGCTGGCCAAGCAATGGTACTTTCACCGTTTCTACGACTTCCAGCCCGACCTCAACACTTCCCATCCAGAAGTCCAGGCCGAAATTCTGAAGATCATGGGTTTTTGGATCGAGCTCGGCGTTTCGGGTTTCCGAATGGACGCGGTGCCGTTCATCATCAGCACTAAGGGTGCCGACGTAAGGAAGCCGCACGAGCAATACGACATGCTCCGCTCGTTTCGCGAATTCCTGCAATGGCGGGTGGGCGATTCCATCATCCTCGCGGAAGCAAACGTATTGCCGCGCACCGATATGCAATATTTCGGCGAGGACGGCAGTCGGATGCACATGATGTTCAATTTCCAGGTCAACCAGAATCTGTTCTACGCGCTTGCGACCGCCGACGCGCGGCCTCTCGTGAAGGCGATGCAGAGGACCGAAAAGCGGCCGGCCAGCGCCCAGTGGGGAATTTTCTTGCGCAACCACGATGAGCTCGATCTCGGCCGGCTCAGCAAGAAGCAGCGGCAGCATGTTTTCGACGCATTCGGGCCTAATCCGGAGGACCAGCTTTACGACCGTGGCATCAGGCGGCGACTCGCGCCGATGCTGGGCGGCGACCGGCGGCGGATGGAGCTCGCCTACAGCCTGATGTTCACGCTCCCTGGAACGCCCGTTCTGCGCTATGGCGACGAGCTTGGCATGGGTGATGACCTATCGCTGCCCGAACGAACTTGCGGTCGAACGCCGATGCAATGGTCGACCGAACCGAACGGCGGTTTCACCAAAAGTAACAAACCAGTCGTCCCGGTCATCAACGATGGACCCTATGGTTTCGAGCACGTCAACGCGGCCGACCAACGGCGTGAGCCAAACTCAATGCTGAACTGGACCGAGCGGATTATCCGCATGCGCAAGGAGGTTCCAGAAGTCGGATGGGGCGAATTTGAAGTCTTAAAAACCGGTGATCCGGCGGTGCTCGCTATCCGATACGACTGGCGCAACAATTCCGTCCTGTTCCTACATAACCTTGCGCAGGACCCGCGGGAGATCGAATTCTCGGTCGGCATCAGAGGTGACACTGGCAACCTGCTCGTCAATCTGTTGGCCGCCGACCACAGTCGCGCCGGCGAAACTGGCAAGCACCGTGTCTGCCTGGAAGGGTATGGCTATCGTTGGTACCGCGTGGGTGGCCTGGACTATCTTCTCAAGCGCACCGAATTCTAGGCGGCCTCCGTCATCAAGGTCATTAGTCCCTCGTTTGGACGCAGAACCAGATCCGCCAGTTGCCCACTTCGGTCTAGATAGGTCGACGCAAGGATTGTCGATCCATTGAATTGTCCGGATACCGGCTGCGCGGTGGCCCCGAAGTTCAGACACACAAGAATCCGCACGCCTTCGGCTGTGCGTTCGTAAACGAGCACATTCTCCTGCACGCCGACCAACTGAAAGGCGCCGCTGTTCAGCGCCGGATACGTGCGTCGGATCGACAGCAGGTGCCGGTAGAGACTGAGGATGGAATTGGGATCCTTGCGCAAAGATTCGACGTTGCAGGATCGATACCCCGGAGCGACGGGCAGCCAGGGCCGTCCGGCGGAAAACCCCGCATTTGGGGTTGCGTCCCACTGGAAAGGCGTGCGTGAGGAATCGCGGCCGAGACCCAGGCCCGGCTCGTTCTTCTCCCACGGATCCTGCTTTGCTTCCTGCGGGATCGTCACCGTGCCGATCCCGAGCTCATCGCCGTAATACATTGTCGGTGTACCGCGCAGCGTTAGCAGCAGCATGGCGGCGACGCGCGCCTGAGCGGCGGAAACGCGTGCGGCAATGCGCGGCTGATCGTGATTCCCCAGCACCCAGTTTGGCCATCCGCCAGGTGGCAACGCGGCTTCATAGTCCGACACCAATTTGGCGATGGCCGATGGGGTCCATGCAGTATGGATGAGTTGAAAATTGAAAGGCAAATGTGCGCCCGCGAGGTCCTTGCCGTAGTAGGTAATCAGCCGCTCGAGTGGCAGATAAATCTCGCCGATGAGAACGCGCTGGTCATATTGATCGATGACGCTCCGCATTTCGGCGACGACGTCGTGTATCTCCGGCCGATCGGCGCTGTGAATGGGAATCAGCCGGTTGATTCCGGGTTCGGTTGGCCGATAGTTTGGGTTTGGCGGATTATCTCGCAGCTTGGCATCCTTGATCAGCAGCCAGATGGCGTCGACCCGAAAGCCATCAACGCCGCGGGCGAGCCAGAACCGCAATACGTCGTACATGGCGGTCCGGACATTGGAATTTCGCCAGTTGAGGTCGGGCTGCTCGCGCAAGAAACTGTGCAGATAGTACTGCCCGGTTTGCGCATCCAGCGTCCACGCCGGCCCGCCGAATTGCGAGAGCCAATTGTTGGGGGGTGACCCGTCAGCCTTCCCGTCCCGCCAGATGTACCAGTCTCTTTTGGCGCTCGAACGTGACGCCCGGCTCTCCAGAAACCAGGGATGGCGGTCGGAGGTGTGATTGGGAACGAAATCGAGGATCAATTTGATTCCGCGCGCGTGTATCGATGCAACGAGCCGGTCGAATTCTTCAAGCGATCCGAACAACGGATCGATATCGCAATAGTCGCTGACATCATATCCGAAGTCAGCCATCGGGGACGGATAGATCGGCGATATCCAGATCGCGTCGACACTAAGCCAGCTGAGATAGTCAAGGCGCTCTCTTATTCCCTCGAGGTCGCCGACCCCGTCGCCGTCAGTGTCCTGAAACGAGCGTGGGTAAATTTGATAAATGATTCCGTGTTTCCACCAAACGATTTTTGTCATCGTAACAACCGATGTTTTCTTACCGTCCAGACCACTCTTTTGCGAGAGGCGCATTGGCGCCTTTTGGATCGGACGTCCCACAGCTGCAACAGTTGGAACGTAAGGTTGCGGCAAACGTTCATTCCTCGCGCTGGCAGAGGAGGTTCTTGGCGCTAACCACGCAATTCACATGAGCAGCAGTGCATCTGGCATTAGCATTTTGGGTGTTGTGGTGGGCGCGATCATTGTCCTCGGCACATAATCTTCTTTGGCGGAGGTCGAGGGGTCATGAGGCTCCAAGACTGTTCGCAGGCGCATCTACGAATGTCCGCTATTGGGGGTAAAGCGGACATGATGTGGATATCGCAGAATGTCCAGCTAATGGGA
>DASWAK010000499.1:0-2250 GCA_036391175.1 Pseudolabrys sp. | reverse complement strand
CTTCAGCATGTCTTGGTGCCACACGACGGGACGCCCTCAACCAGCGCCGCACTGCAACCCGCGGCAGAGCTTGCCGAACGTAGTCGCGCTGAACTTCTGGTAGTCCACGTAACGGACATCAAGACCGCTCCGGCGGAGGCTGGCTCTCTCACCACACCACGTTATGTCGATCAGCCACAGCACGAATGGCCCGCCTGGAGCACTGAGTTTTTAAACCGTCTCGCATGCATTTGCCCGCTCGGCCATTTGCACGCGCGGATATTCCTTGCCCATGGTGATATCGCCGCGGAAATCCTGCGCTTGTCCAAAAAGCAATCCACGGATCTCATCGTCCTCGCCTGGAGAGGAATATGGGAAGCCCCTCGCGCGGCGACCCTGAAGGACATTCTGCGCGAGGCGCACTGTCCCATAATGGTAGTGCGCACCTGAATCGGAGCACCACCGCGCGAGAAAAGATGCTCGTTGAATCAGTCACCATAAGCCGGCGGGATTTCGACGCCACGATCTTCGATCTCGACGGCGTGCTGACCGACACGGCGCGCGTCCACGCGGCTGCTTGGAAAGCGGTTTTTGATACGGTCCTCGAGAGGTGGGCGCAACGGCATGGTCTGGCCTTTCAGCCATTTGATATCGAAACGGACTACCTCGACTATGTCGATGGGCGACCGCGCGATGACGGCATTCGAAGCTTTCTCGCCGCTCGGGGCATAAACCTTCCGGAAGGTTCGGAGCATGACCCTGAGGACGCAAATACAGTGCACGCGCTCGGTGAGCGCAAGACGCGGCTTTTTCTGCAAGCGCTAAAAAAGGGAATCGATCCCGCAGCGGGCGCCGAAGCGCTCCTGAAAAAGCTCCGGCAAGCGGGCATCAGAACGGCCGTAGGCTCATCGAGCAAAAACACAACCGCCATTCTGCACGCCGCCGGGCTCGAACATCATTTCGATGTTTGCGTCGACGGGCTTGTGGCGGAGGCGCTCAGGTTCCCGGGCAAGCCCGATCCGGCACTGTTTCTCGAGGCCGCACACCGCCTCGGCGTTGAGCCGTCGCGTGTAATTTTGTTCGAGGATGCGTTGGCTGGGGTCGAAGCCGGCAAGCGGGGCGGCTTCGGATGCGTGGTCGGCATCGATCACGGCCAGCAACCCGGGGCGTTACGTCAACACGGCGCCGATGTCGTCATCAAGAACTTGCGGCAGGTAGATGTGGAAAAAACTAGCTAGCCTGCTTTCGGCGTGGCGCTGGGATCATCAATTGACCGACTCACTCGGCTCGTTGGCAAGCTCCGTAGAGGTGTGTAGAGGCTCGACTTCGTCTGGGACCAGCCTCACATTCGCCCGCGCGAGCAGCGACTTGTAGACGCGCAGGTAGTCCTTCGCCATGCGCGTGGCAGTGAACCGCTCTTCAAAGCGACGGCGCACCGCACGGCGATCCAGCGCCATGACGCGCGGCAGGGTCACAATTGCCTCGTCAATGCTGTCGACGATATGCCCGGTCAACCCGTCATCCACTACCTCCTCGACCGAGCCATGGCGGCAGGCAAGCACCGGCGTGCCGCAGGCCATCGCCTCGATCATGGTCAGCCCGAATGGTTCGGGCCAGTCGATCAGAAACATCAGGGCCAAGGCCTGGCCGAGGAAGTCGGTCTTTTCCGGCTCATTGATTTCGCCGATGAATTGTACGCCGGGTCCCTCGAGCAAAGGAGCAATCTGCTCGCGAAAATAGGCCTCGTCCGCCCGATCAATTTTGGCCGCCATCTTGAGCGGGATGCCAAGCGTCTGCGCAACCTTTATCACGCGATCGACGCCCTTCTCCGGTGAAATGCGTCCGAGAAAGGCCAGATAGCCGCCGCGCGGATTGAACGTCGGCCGGTGCAGATCAAGCGGCAGGCCATGGTAGACGGTCGCGATGAAATTGGCGTTAGGGATCGGCGTGCGCTGAGCGTCGGAGATCGAAACCAGCGGCATTTCATTGAAGCCGAAATAGAGCGGCCGCAGGTCCGGCAGATCCTGCCGGCCGTGCAGCGTCGTCACGGTGCGGCCGGCGAGCGGCCGAAACAGCGGAAAATGGAACTGATCGATGTGGAAGTGCAGGATATCGAAATCGTCGGCACATTCGCGTACCCGGTCCAGCATCAGCATGTAATACGGAATTGGATCACGCACATTTGGGTTGAGCCGCAGCGCCGTCGTCGTGCAACTGACAAGCCGCGCGGAGGTCACGGAGTCGCCGCTTGCGAACAGGGTCACATCATGA
>DASWAK010000498.1:0-3366 GCA_036391175.1 Pseudolabrys sp. | reverse complement strand
CGAGGCGAGGGGCCGCTCAGGCTAGTTACGCACCATTGGGGCTACCATCCGATGAAGGGTTTCGATGTTTATGCCGCGCTCGACGACTTACTGGCGAGAACCGCCTGGCATGATCGACTTTCCTTCACCTATATTGGAAATATCCCAAAAGACTTCGCCTTTGCCCATGCGCGATATGTCCCACCGCTTGACGGCACGACGCTGGCAGACGAATTGCGCTCGCACCATGCTTACGTTACTGGTTCGCAAAACGAGCCAGGTGGGCATCATCAAAATGAGGGCGCGCTCTGCGGGCTGCCGCTACTCTATCGAAATAGCGGCTGCATGCCGGAATATTGCGCTGGCTTTGGTGTGTCGTTCGAGGGGCCACGGGATCTCGAGCCTGCTCTGGAGAGGCTCATCGCGGCCTATCCGCGGCTCGTTGACGCGATGCCTCGCTATCCATGGACGGCCGAGCGTATGACACGCGAGTGGATCGCCTTGTTCGATGAATTGATCGCGCAGCGGCCAGCGATTATTGCGCGCCGACGCCTCTGGCGGGATCCGCTTGCCGTGTTGGCGAGCCAGCTTGCGCTCTGATGGCGAAGACCGCTCTCATTGTCGGTGTGACCGGGCAGGACGGGGCTTATCTTGCCCGTTTGCTGGTGTCCAAGGGCTATACGGTGCACGGCACCTCGCGCGACGCCGAACTGGCGCGGCTCGACGGGTTGATCGCGCTTGGCGTCCGCGACCGGGTCCAACTGCATTCGATTTCGCCTGCCGATTTTCGCTCGGTCGCGCAGGCGATCGAGAACATCGAGCCGGACGAAATTTACAATCTGTCCGGTCAATCGTCTGTCGCGCTTTCGTTTACCCAGCCGATCGAAACGATAGAGAGCATTGCGCTCGGCACCCTCAACCTCCTGGAGGCCTTGCGTTCGACCGGCGGCAGAATGCGCTTCTACAATGCCGGGTCGTCGGAGATTTTTGGCGACATTGGCGAGAAACCGGCTGATGAAACCACAGCGTTCCGTCCGAAGAGCCCCTACGGCGTCGCCAAAGCGGCGTCGGTGTCGCTGGTGACGAACTATCGAGAATCTTATGGGTTGTTCGCCTGCTCAGGAATCCTGTTCAATCACGAGTCGCCGCTGCGGCCGGAACGTTTCGTGACCCGCAAGATCACTGCCGCGGCCGTGCGCATCGCGAGTGGCAGCAAGGAACGGTTGCGTCTGGGCAACCTCGCTTTGCGTCGCGATTTCGGCTGGGCGCCTGATTACGTCGACGCCATGTGGTCAATGCTCAATCTCCACCGGCCGAAAGATTTCGTCATCGCCTCGGGAACGCCGCATTCACTGGAACAATTCGTCGCCGCCGCATTTGGCGAGCTCGGGCTCGATTGGCGCGCGCACGTGGATTTCGATCCCGCCGTCGGCCGGCCGAGTGATATCGCCTGCTCCGTTGGCAACGCCGAACGGGCGAAGCGATTGCTCGATTGGAAGCCAACGGTCACATTCGCCGAGATCGTCTCACGCATGCTACGCGGCGAGCGCGAAGGCGCAGCCGCAGTCTCATGAACGCAGTGCTTTCCCGGCTCAAGCCTATCGGCTACGCCGCGACCGCCTACAGCCGCCGTGCGTTGGCAAGTGCGGGATTGTCACCGGAGCGGCCGCCAGTCGGCCTGGTGATTGAGCACGCCGACTGGGCGATCCGTTGGTGGGGAAGCTTCATTGCAGAAGAAGCAAACAAGCTCGCGGCGAACATCGCCTGGGTAACCACCGACCCATCGATCCTGACGTCCGGCGTTGTCGAATTCGGCTCTCAATACCGATGGGTTGAATGGGGAAAATACCTTTCGCCAAACTGCAAATTTGTGACCACGTTCTTCCATGGCAAGCACGAAGACGGACCGCAAGTCGCGCGCCATATCGACGCATTTCTTGCGACGGTGCCCCGTCTGGAGCGGATCGTCACCGCAGCGACTTTGGTGCGTGATCGCTTACTGAGTTGGGGTATCAGCCTTGAAAAAATTTCAGTGATCCCGATTGGCTGCGAGACCGATCGCTTCTTGCCGCCTACGTCGGAGCAGAGGCGACTAGCGCGCCTGCGTTTTGGCATCCGTCCGGAAGAGATCGTGATCGGTTCCTTCCAAAAGGACGGCGTCGGCTGGGGCCGCGGTGGCGAGCCGAAATTGATCAAAGGGCCAGACATTTTTCTGGCCGCGGTCGAGCGGCTAGCAAAGGACCTGCCCGTGTTCGTGCTGCTTGGCGGGCCCGCGCGCGGCTACGTGCGGGCCGGCCTTGAACGTCTCGGCATCCGCCACGCCTATCATTATGCGCCGGACCGCATCGAATTGGCCAAGCTCTATCATGTGCTCGATCTTTATCTGGTGACTAGCCGTGAGGAAGGCGGGCCGATGGCGTTGATGGAGAGCATGTCGTCGGGCGTGCCGGTGGTCTCGACGCGGGTTGGCATGGCTCCCGATCTCATCGCAGATGGCGTGAGCGGCGCCCTGGTCGAGGTCGACGATGTCGATGCGATAGCGGCGCGCGCGAAAGAGCTGCTCGCGCTTCCTGACGGCGGCGCGACGCTCAAGGCGGCGGGGCGGGAGGCCGTCAAGGTGGCGGACTGGTCGGTGGTGGCGCGCAAGCACCTCACCGAGGTCTGGCGGCCTCTCCTCGCGGACCGTCTTTAATTCTCAGTATCGTTGTGTAATGGCGGGCCTCAAGGACATCTTCCGCATGGCCTTTCGTGGCGCGATCGGTGCGAGCACGCTCGCGGCACTGCCGTTTCTCGGTCGCGATCGCGGCATCGCTGTGTCATACGCGGGGGCGCGCGCCGGCGATTTTGGCGGCACCCGCGTGAAAGTGCGGCTGTTGCAAGAGCGGTTTCCGGAACATTCGATCCGCTTTTCGCTGGTCTATATCCTATCGAATGCGATCTATATTCCCCAGGTTGTGCTTGAGCGTGTTCGTTCAGCCGGAGTGCCGATCGTGCTCAATCAAAACGGCGTTTTTTATCCGGGCTGGTACCCTTGCGGATGGGAGCGCGAGAACGCTCGCATGGCGAGGGTGCACGCCACGGCAGATCATGTCTTTTATCAAAGCGAATTTTGCCGACGCTGTGCCGAGCAATTCCTCGGATCGCGTAACGGCCGGTCGGAAATCCTCTACAATGCGGTCGATACCCGTCACTTTACGCCAGACACGGCCGCGGTCCAGAACCGTCCGTTTACGTTTCTCGCGACCGGAAAATTCGGCGCATCGACCGCTTATCGCTTGAGTTCGTCGATCGCCGGGTTGGCGGCTGCTCAGGCAGCCGGACTCGATGTGGTTCTACGCATCGCGGGCCTAATCGAGCCCGCGGTTGAATCCGCTGCGCGCACGCAGG
>DASWAK010000497.1:0-3215 GCA_036391175.1 Pseudolabrys sp. | reverse complement strand
GATTCGGGTGCCCGCTCTACGTCCTGTCGGCCCATCAGACGTCTGATTAGAGGCACCAGAAACAGAAAGGCGCATACAAAGGACGATGCCGGGTTGCCCGGCACACCGAGGACCTGCACGCCGCCCAAGCGGCCATGCATCATGGGGCGGCCAGGGCGCAGGGCCACCCGCCAAAAAGACAAATCGAGGCCTTCGGCGGCCAGTGCCCGCTGCACCAGGTCGTGCTCGCCAACCGAAGCGCCGCCGGACGTCACCAGAATATCGGCCCCCCATTCGCGCGCGCGCCGCACGGCGGCCCTGATATCCTCGACACGATCGCGCGCAATGCCCAAGTCATGCACGTCAGCACCTTCACTGCGCGCCAAAGCCGTAAGCGCAAAGCCGTTGGAATAAACGATCTCACCGGGCCGAGGCGCGCTACCGGGTGGGACGAGCTCGTCGCCGGTGCCGAGCACTGCCACTTTGGGGCGCCGATGTACGCTGAGATTTGGATGATTCATGGCGGCGGCAAGCATCAAATCGCGATCGGTCAGGCGTCGTCCCTTGCGCAACAGTATTTGGTTCTGAGCAAAGTCGATGCCTTGCGCGCGAACGTTGCGACCCTTGGTCGTGGCTTTTTGGATGGTCACGGTGTTGCCAGCCTGGGTGGTGAGCTCCTGAATCACGACGGTGTCGCTACCCACCGGCATCATACCGCCGGTGAAAATGCGCGCGGCCTGACCCGATTCGACCTGGCCTTCGAAGGGGTGACCGGCCGCAACCTCACCTATAACTTTAAGCGTAACGGGTGTTCGTGCCACATCGCTCGCGCGGACAGCATAGCCGTCCATGGCGGATACCGGGGCTGGCGGCTGGGTGCGCAGTGCAATTACGTCTTTGGTGAGTACGCAACCGAGCGTATCGTTGAGAGGCAAAATCTCGGGTGGCAGCGGTCTCGCGTCGGCCAACACCCGCTGCAGTGCTTCGGCGACCGGCATTAGCGCCATGAGTAACACTCGGTGTGCATGATCCTTTGCCAAATTCGAGTTTCGATTTTCGCGGTCATGGGCGCTAAACCTCCGCGCGCCACTCGCCCGATTTGCCGCCGCTCTTATGCAGGAGCCGAATGCCTTCAATATGCACGCCGCGCTCAACTGCTTTGACCATGTCGTAGATCGTCAGACACGCGATCGAGACTGCAGTCAGCGCTTCCATCTCGACGCCGGTCTTAGCGGTTACCTTCACGGTGGCCTGTACCAAGAAGCCTGGCAACGCATGCTCCGGGTTGATTTGGATTTCAACTTTTGTGAGAGGGAGCGGATGGCAAAGCGGGATCAGGCCATGCGTTCGCTTGGCCGCCATGATGCCTGCAAGTCGCGCGGCGCCTAATACGTCGCCTTTCATCGCATTGCCTTCGAGTACCAGATCGAGTGTCTCCCTGCGCATAATCACGCGGCCTTCCGCGACCGCTATTCGTTCGGTCGTCCCTTTATCGGAGACATCGACCATGCGCGCTTCGCCGCGCTGGTCGATATGGGTGAGAGGATTTGTGATCGGCAACGCCACAGACTTTTTCGGTCTTGCCCTGGCCTTGGCCTTTGCCTTGACCTTCGGCTTAGGGCGCCACGCGGCGCTCTTTGTCGATCGCCGCGCAATTGGTTTCTTTCGACGCGCCATGACGTTACTCCGCAGCGGCGCGACGTGGCTCGCGCGCAAGCAAGGCGCGGGTGGCGGCCGCAACATCCGAATGCCGCATCAGGCTTTCGCCAACCAGAAACGTTGAAATGCCGACGCGCTTAAGGCGTGCGAGATCGGCGGGCGTATTGAGCCCGCTTTCGGCAACAATGACCCGGTCGCGCGGAATTTTCGGTGCTAGCCGCTCGCTCACAGCGAGCGAGGTTTCGAATGTGCGTAGGTCACGGTTGTTGACGCCAATCAGACGCGATTTCAGGCCAAGGGCCCGGCCAAGTTCATCTTCATCATGAACTTCAACTAGAACATCCATTCCATAGCCGGAAGCGGCATTTTCGATGGTCCGCGCTGCCGCGTCATCAACCGCGGCCATGATAATGAGGATGCAATCAGCGCCCAGCGCGCGCGATTCAGCAACCTGATAAGGCTCGTAGATGAAATCCTTTCGCAGGACGGCTAGGGCTGTGGCGCCGCGCGCTGCGCCGAGAAACTCCGGCCGCCCCTGGAATGAGGGCTCATCAGTCAGCACAGAGAGACACGTAGCGCCGCCAGCCTCGTAGGCTTTGGCGAGCCATAACGGGTCGAAATCGGCGCGAATCAGCCCCTTCGATGGACTCGCCTTTTTGATCTCGGCAATCAGGGCGTACTGGTCACTGGCAATGCGCTTCTCGATCGCGTGCAGGAAGCCGCGTGGCGCCGAGACCATCTTTGCTTTTTTCTCCAACTCGGCGAGCGGGCGCACACGTTTCGCGGCGGCGATCTCTTCGCGCTTGTAGGCTTTGATTTCCGCGAGAATGTCCGACAAGCTTAGGCCTCCACCGCGTTCGACACCGCGATCAGTCGGTCGAGCCGGCCTTCCGCTTCGCCGGTCTCGATCGATTTTGCCGCCACAGCCGCACCTTGCTTGAGATCCTTCGCTTGGCCCGCAACGATGAGCGCCGCGGCGGCATTGATTATGGAAACATCACGGAACGGACCCGATTTGCCTTTGAGCACATCAAGCAATGCCTTTGCGTTCTGTTCGGCATCGCCACCGCGCAGCGCCTCCGGTTTCGAGCGCGATAAACCCGCATCCTCCGGCGTTACTTCGAACGTTCGGATTTTGCCGTTTTCCAGCGCCGCCACGCTCGTCGGGCCGGCGGTGGTGATCTCATCGAGTCCATCGGAGCCGTGCACGACCCAAATACTTTCGGCACCGAGATTTTTTAGCACCTGGGCCATTGGCTCAACCCATTGCTTTGAAAAGGTGCCAATCATTTGTCGCCTGACCCTCGCTGGGTTCGACAAGGGCCCGAGCAAATTAAAGATGGTACGTGTACCGAGCTCAACCCGGGTGGGACCGACGTTCTTCATTGCCGGATGATGTGCCGGCGCGAACATAAAGCCGATACCCGCATCGCGGATGCATTTACCAACCTGAGCTGCATCGAGTTCGATCCTGACGCCCAGCGCCTGCAATACGTCGGCTGCGCCTGAGTTCGACGATAGTGCACGATTGCCGTGCTTGGCGACCGGCACGCCGGCGCCGGCCACGATGAAGGCGG
>DASWAK010000496.1:0-8723 GCA_036391175.1 Pseudolabrys sp. | reverse complement strand
AAGATGTAACAAACAATTATATATCCCGTCGTGGTCTATGGCGGCCGCGGCAGATTGAACGAGCCGGGAGTGTTTCCATGACAGTACGCGTTGCCATTAACGGGTTCGGCCGCATCGGCCGCAACATCCTGCGCGCCATAGCCGAAGCCGATCGCAGGGACATCGAGGTCATTGCCGTGAACGATCTGGGTCCGGTCGAGACCAATGCCCATTTGCTGCGCTACGACAGCGTGCATGGCCGCTTCCCCGGCGAAGTGACGGTGAAGGGCGATACCATCAGCCTTGGAAACGGCGCTATCAAGGTCACCGCCGAGCGCGATCCTTCGAAGTTGCCGTGGAAGGATCTCGGCGTCGACATTGCGCTCGAGTGCACCGGCCTGTTCACTGCCAAGGACAAAGCGTCGGCGCATCTGACCGCTGGTGCCAAGCGCGTGCTGGTCTCCGCGCCCGCGGACGGCGCCGATCTCACCGTCGTATTTGGCGTCAACCACGACAAGCTGACCAAGGATCACAAGGTGGTCTCCAACGGCTCCTGCACCACCAATTGCCTTGCGCCGGTCGCCAAGGTCCTCAACGACGCAGTCGGGATCGAGACCGGATTCATGACCACGATCCATGCCTATACCGGCGACCAGCCGACGCTCGACACCATGCACAAGGATCTTTACCGCGCGCGCGCAGCCGCGCTGTCGATGATCCCGACCTCGACCGGCGCTGCCAAGGCGATCGGTCTGGTGCTGCCCGAGCTCAAGGGCAAGCTCGACGGCGTCGCTATCCGCGTGCCGACCCCGAATGTCTCGGTGATCGATTTGAAGATCGTCGCGAAGAAACAGACCACAAAAGAAGAGATCAACGACGCGGTTAAGCGCGCTTCGGAGCAGCAGCTCAAGGGTATCCTTAACTACACGAACGACCCCAATGTCTCTATCGACTTCAACCACGATCCGCACTCGTCCACTTTTCATATGGACCAGACCAAGGTCATGAATGGCACGCTGGTGCGGGTGATGTCCTGGTACGACAACGAGTGGGGCTTCTCCAACCGCATGGCGGACACTGCCGTGGCGATGGGGAAGTTGATCTGACGCAACCTGTGTCCCGGATGCGGTGCAGCGCGTTAGCGGTACACCGCTGATTCGGGACCGTCAGAAACTTTGCGGTCCCGGCGATGAACATTTTTTGCACCCTCGACCACGTTGACGTGAAGGGCAAGCGCATCCTGGTGCGCGTGGACCTCAACGTGCCGGTAGAGAACGGCGTCGTCACCGACCCGACCCGCATTGAGCGCGCAGCGCCGGCGATCACTGAGATCGCCGACAAGGGCGGCAAGGTGATTCTGCTTTCGCATTTCGGCCGGCCAAAGGGTCGCGACCCAAAGCAATCTTTGAAGCCCGTCGCCGCCGAGGTTGCCCGCATTATCAAGCGCCCGGTAAAATTCGCGGACGATTGCATTGGCGAATTGGCCGAGCGCGCCGTCGCCACCCTGAAGCCGGGCGACATTCTCTGCCTCGAGAACACCCGCTTCCACGCAGGTGAAGAAAAGAATGATCCCGCCTTCGTCGCGGCACTCGCCAAGCTCGGTGACATCTGGGTGAACGACGCCTTCTCGGCCGCGCACCGTGCTCATGCTTCCACCGAAGGTCTCGGCCACAAACTGCCTGCCTATGCCGGCCGCACCATGCAGGCCGAGCTCGAAGCGCTCTCCAGGGCCCTTGAGCATCCGGAACGACCGTTAGCGGCGATCGTTGGCGGCGCCAAGATTTCGACCAAGCTCGACCTGCTGGGCAACTTGCTCGATAAGGTGAACGCGCTAATCATCGGTGGCGCCATGGCAAATACTTTTCTGCTCGCGCAAGGAAAGAAGGTCGGCAAATCGCTCGCGGAAGCTGACCTGGTCGCCACCGCGCGCGAGATCCTTGATAAGGCGAAAACTTCCAAGCGCGAAATCGTCCTCCCGGTCGACGTAGTGGTGGCGGAGAAGTTCGAGGCGCATGCACCTTCGCGCGTCGTCGATGCCAACAAGGTCGGCGCGGCAGACCTGATTCTGGACATCGGTCCGCGCAGCATCGAACAGGTCATTTCCATGCTGGCGCGCAGCAAGACGCTAGTGTGGAACGGCCCCTTCGGCGCCTTCGAGATGGAACCGTTCGATAACGGCACGGTCGAAGTTGCGGAAGCGGCTGCGGAACTGACCGAAGCTGGCAAGCTTGTCTCGGTAGCGGGCGGTGGCGATACGGTGGCCGCGCTTAACGTCGCAGGCGTTGCCGAACGCCTCACTTATGTCTCGGCTGCCGGCGGCGCCTTCCTGGAATGGCTGGAAGGCAAGGCCTTGCCGGGGGTCGAGGTATTGCGGGTAAAATGAGGGCGAGCAGTGCCATCGGAGGGATTGCAACGGATGCGATGGAGGGAACTATGAATCTCAACGAACTGAACAAGATTGCTCAAGCCATGGTGGCGCCCGGCAAGGGCATCCTGGCGGCGGACGAATCCTCCGGCACGATCAAAAAGCGTTTCGACGCGATTGGCGTTGAGTCGACCGAAAACAGCCGCCGCGATTATCGCGAGATGCTGTTCCGCTCAACTGAAGGAATGAAACATATTTCTGGCGTCATCCTCTATGACGAAACCATCTGGCAAAAGGCAAAGGACGGCACGCCGCTTGTCGAACTGATCAGGAAAGCCGGCGCGATTCCCGGCATCAAGGTGGACGAAGGCACCAAGCCGCTGCCGAATTGCCCCGGCGAGGTCGTTACCATCGGCTTAGACAAGCTCACCGACCGGCTGCCGAAATATTACGAGCAAGGTGCGCGCTTTGCGAAGTGGCGTGCGGTGATCGACATTGGTGCAGGGATCCCGAGCTATGCGTGCATCCGCGTCAATGCGCATGCGCTGGCTCGCTACGCGGCACTCTGCCAGGTCGCCCAGATTGTGCCGATCGTTGAGCCGGAGGTTTTGATGGACGGCGACCACGACATCGATCGCTGTTATCAGGTGACTGAATTGGTGCTGAAGACCCAGTTCGAGGAGCTTTACTTCCAGCGCGTTGCGCTCGAAGGCATTGTGCTCAAGCCCAACATGGTGATCTCCGGCAAGAAGAGCAGCAAGCGCGCGGGTGTCGAGGAAGTCGCCGAAAAAACCGTCAAGGTACTCAAGAACTGCGTGCCAGGAGCGGTGCCTGGTATAGCCTTCCTGTCGGGCGGACAGAGCGACGAAGAGGCGACTGCTCACCTCGACGCCATGAACAAGATCGGCAATTTGCCCTGGCACTTAACCTTCTCTTATGGCCGCGCGCTCCAGCATGCACCACAGACAACCTGGAAGGGAAAAGCGGAAAACGTCGCAGCTGCCCAGCGCGCCTTCTCACACCGCGCAAAGATGAACGGCCTCGCAGCGCTTGGTCAGTGGAAGGCGGATATGGAGAAAAAAGCGGCCTGATGTGCAGAAGGCCGCGCAATCGCGCGGCCTTCTGCTTTTATTCCGTTGCCTGCGTGATCATCGTCTTCGAGCCAGTGATGTCTCCTTGTGCACCGTCTTGAAAGTGCAATCACCCGATCCGGTTGTCTCTTTGGTTATCGTTGATGTCCAGAAATCCGTCACGTTTTTCCACCATGACCTATCCGGGCGATCCTGTTCGATGACGACAGCGGGATCGCGCCGCTCTTCGATCATAGTCTGAGCATTGGCGCCAAGCGCGTGAACGCGAAGACATTGAGCTTCATGGTCGCCTCCTGCTAAGAAGCCTCGCCTGCCAATCGCTCCCCGTCCCGGACGTTCCCATAGTTCCCACGTAAGCAAGGACCCAAACGTGATTGATCTCTACACTTGGACGACCCCCAATGGCCGCAAGGTTTCCATTGCTCTGGAAGAACTCGGGTTACCCTACACCGTGCACCCAATCGATATTTCCAAGGGTGAGCAGTTCGCACCCGACTTCCTCAAGATTGCTCCCAACAACCGCATCCCGGCCATCGTCGACCGCGACACAAATTTTGCTTTGATGGAGTCAGGCGCGATCCTAATTTATCTCGCGGACAAGACCGGCAAGCTGATGCCGAAATCAGGCGAAGCGCGCTATCGCGTCATCGAATGGCTGATGTGGCAAATGGGCGGCCCCGGCCCGATGCTCGGCCAGGTGCATCACTTCGTGAAGTATAACAAAGGCAAGGCGCCCTATGCCGAGGAGCGTTACCTGAAAGAAGGGCATCGCCTTTACAAGGTGCTCAACACCCGGCTCGAAGGTCGCGAGTTCGTCACTGACCAATATTCCATCGCTGACATCGCGATCTGGCCATGGATCTCGCGTTTCGAATGGCAGACGATCGACCTAAAGCAATACCCGAATGTGAAGCGCTGGTATGAGACTATCGCCGCGCGACCCGCAGTCCAGAAAGGCTACAAGGTGCCCAAGGACATGGGTCCTGTGCCGATGCCAGCGTGACCTTCGCGGTAGGCTCACTTGGACGTGACCATCCCAACCGAATAACCTCTCGCATGATTCGCCGGTGGCGGCGCCGGCGCGTTTGTTGCGTGCCGCGTTGCATTCGCACGCCACCAAAGCCATGGCAAAACCCGCAGACCGCCGTCCATAAAAGCCTACACGCTTGAGCGCGCCACCGCGTATCATCAGCGCGGACAATTTAGTAATGCCGGGGCGCTCTATCCCTTGCTGCATTTGAAAAAATACCCCGTGCTGCAACCAAGTGACGGCGCAGGTCAATTTTCCGCCCGATTGGGCTAGCATGCGAGGGCTATGGCTTCGCGACCCAAACACACAACCCCACGACCGGCCCCGCGTCTCTACCTGATCACGCCGCCGATCGCGGATGCCTCCGCGTTTTCCCCTCAATTGACGGCGGCGCTGGGTATCGGCGACGTCGCCGCGGTCCTGTTGCGCATTGCTGAAGCGGATGAGCGCACTCTGATTAATTGCGCGAAGGTGCTTACGGCTCCTGTGCAGGCCAAGGATGCGGCACTTTTGCTCGACGACCACGCTGAACTGGTCGCGCGCGCCGGTGCGGACGGCGCGCATTTGACCGGCATTGCAGCGTTCACGGAAGCGCTCGATCAGCTTAAGCCCGATCGTATCGCCGGCGCCGGCGGACTTGTCACCAGGCATGACGCTATGCTGGCCGCGGAGCAAGGGGCCGACTACGTGATGTTCGGAGAGCCAGACGCCGCGGGCGAACGTCCGGCCTTCGCGGCGATCGAGGATCGCGTCGCATGGTGGGCAGAAGTATTCGAAATTCCGTGTGTCGGATATGTCGCATCGCTCGACGAAATTGCGCCCTTGGTTGCAGCCGGTGCCGATTTCATTGCGCTCGGCGACTTTCTTTGGCGGGACACTCACGTTATCACGGCAACGATAAGCGAAGCGGGCAAGTATCTCCGATTGCCGGAGCCGGCGGCATGAGCGCAATGACGCACCGTCTTATTGCGCTCGGACTACTCGCCGTTGCTGCTGTCGCCACGCCGACGGCAGCACAGGTAACCAAAAACACACCACCGCCGCTGCCACCGCCGGCCCCAAATGCCGCCGCCAACGTTGATCAGTCGAATATCGATCTCGCCTACGGCGCCTTTCAGCGCGGCCACTACCTCACTGCATTTAACGAAGCAACCAAGCGCGCTCAGCAGGACGATCCCACTGCCATGACGCTGCTGGGCGAAATTTACGCGCAAGGGCTCGGCGTGGGTCGCGACGACTCCAAGGCCGCGCAATGGTATAAACTTGCCGCGGCCAAGGGCGACCGTGATGCTCTATTCGCACTCGCAATGTTCAATTTTCAAGGCCGCGCCGGCACGCAGAATCTGGAGGAAGCCGCGCGGCTACTCGATGCCGCCGCCAAGCTCGGTCACGTAGGGGCCGCCTATGATCTCGGCCTGCTGTATTTGCAAGGTCAACAATTTTCCCAGGATTTCAAACGTGCCAGCGAACTGTTCGCTGCCGCCGCGGAAGCCGGCAACCCCGAAGCACAATATGCGCTCGCCACGATGTACAAGGAAGGTCGCGGCGTTCAGAAGGACATGAGCAAGGCGATGCGGCTGATGCAGCAGGCGTCAGTTGCCGGCAATCTCGATGCCATGGTTGAATTCGCAATTGCGCAATTCAACGGCGAAGGCATCAACAAGGATGAGCCTGCGGCCGCACAATTGTTCCTAAAAGCTGCGCATCTCGGTAGCCCGATCGCGCAAAATCGGCTGGCACGGATTCGGATGGCCGGACGCGGCATGCCAGCCGATGCGACAGAAGCCGTTAAGTGGCACATCGTGGCAAAAGCCGGCGGTGCAAGCGATCCGGAGCTCGACATCTTTGCTGGAAAGCAGACCCCGGCGGTGCGCGAGGCTGCCGACAAGGCCGCCAAGAAATGGTTGTCGACCATGGCGGCAGCTCGACCTTGACGGCGCCTGCCTTCACAGGCAGACCGCACGCGCCATGCAGCATTCGGCACTCCTCAATGTCATGATCGCCGCCGCGCGCAAAGCCGCGCGCGCACTTAAACGCGACTTCGGCGAACTGGAAAAATTGCAGGTCTCGCTAAAAGGCCCAGCAAATTTTGTGTCCGCTGCCGATCGCCGCGCCGAAGAGACGCTCCATGCCGAATTGATGAAGGCAAGGCCGGGCTATAGCTTTCTCGGCGAAGAAGGCGGCCGACGCGAAGGTGACGACAAAACCCACACCTGGATCGTCGATCCACTCGATGGCACGACCAACTTTCTGCATGGGATTCCTCAATTCGCTATCTCAATCGCGCTTGAGCGTGAAGGAACCGTGGTAGCGGGCTTGATCTACAACCCAGCGAATGAGGAAATGTTCATTGCCGAGCGAGGCAAAGGCGCATTCCTTAACGAGCAGCGCATCCGGGTCGCTGGCCGAAAGCGTCTTGCTGACGCGGTCATCGCCTGCGGGCTGCCGCACCGCGGTCGTGGGGACATCGAGCTTGCACGGAAAGAGACCGGCGCGATGCAGGAACAGGTCGCCGGCTTGCGCCGCTTCGGTGCAGCTACGCTCGATCTCGCCTGGGTCGCAGCTGGACGGCTTGACGGCTACTGGGAACGCGACCTCAAGCCATGGGACATGGCGGCCGGGCTTATCATGGTGCGCGAAGCCGGTGGCTTTGTTTCCAACTGCGACGGCGGCAACGACATTTTCGGCAAGGGGCACATCGCGGCCGGGAACGAGACCATTCAGAAAGAACTGGTGGCCCTGCTCAAAAAGGCTGGCAAGGCTTAGCCACCGCAATTTCAACTCAATCAGCGGCTTAATGCGGCCACTGTAGTTCCACCACAACTGCTTTTTCCCTGTCACGGGTCTGTGTCATAGTGGTCGGCAAGGGCTGCATTCGGCGTAACACTTAAAGCTCATGGCCAAAGAACTCGATCCACTCAAGCTATCATCTCCCCGCATCTTCCTGGTCCGGATGCTGGTGTTCGTCATCCTTGTTGGACTGGTCACCTTCGTGCTGCACAAGCAGATCGAGGTCGCCTTCATGGCCAATCCAGGCTTGAACGCGTTGATCATCGGCGTGCTGGCGATCGGCATCGTGCTATCGATGCGTCAGGTGCTGCGGCTTTATCCGGAAATCGCGTGGGTTAACAATTTCCGGCTCGCTGATCCTGGCCTTGCAGTCGATCGGCCTCCAGTTCTGCTTGCGCCCATGGCTGCAATCCTGAGAAGTCGTGTCGGCCAAATGGCGATGTCCTCACAATTGATGCGGGGCATTCTCGATTCGATCGCCACGCGCCTCGACGAGGCGCGCGATATTTCCCGTTATATGACCGGGCTGCTCGTTTTTCTCGGCCTGCTCGGGACGTTCTGGGGTCTGATCGAAACTGTGAGTTCGGTTGGCGGCGTCATTCAGGGCCTGAAGGCGAGCGGCGATGCCGGCTCCATGTTCGACTCCCTGCGCGACGGCCTCGCCGCGCCGCTCTCGGGCATGGGCATTTCGTTCTCTTCATCGCTGTTCGGCCTGGCCGGCTCGCTGGTACTCGGGTTCCTCGACCTCCAATCGAGCCAGGCGCAGAACCGCTTTTATACCGAACTCGAGGATTGGCTATCGACAACCGTTTACGATCAGGCCGCCGAGCCAGCAGTCGCAGCCACCGTCACCGGCGAGGTTCGTTCGGCGATCGAGCGCTTGCGAGAAGCAGTCGACCAGGCCGGCGCCGGAAAGTCAGCTTCAGCCGCCATGGCCAATCTCGCGGAGGCCATTCAAGGCCTGGTGCACCACATGCGCACCGAACAACAGATGATCCGCGACTGGGTAGACTCGCAAGCCGAGCAGCAGCGCGAGATCAAGAAGCTGCTGGAACTTATGGTGCGAGAGAAAGTGAACCGGTGAACTCGATCCGTCATCCTTCGAGGCCCGCGCATAGCGCGGGCCTCGAAGGATGACGGAGAGAGGTTGGAGTGATTAGACGCTATGGCCCTTGCACGAGCGCGCCGCGGCGACAGCGGCATGAACTATTGGCCCGGCTTCGTCGACGCATTGTCGACGTTGATCCTTGGAATCATTTTCCTGCTCACCGTATTTGTGGTCGTGCAATTTTATTTGCAGCAGGAAGTTGCTGGAAAAGATACCGCGCTCAACCGGTTGAACGCGCAGATCGCGCAGCTCACCGAATTGCTGTCGATGGAGAAATCCGGCAAAACCGACCTCGAAGACCAACTCTCCCAATTGCGCGCGACACTCGCCACTGCCGAGAATGAACGCGACCGGCTGAAG
>DASWAK010000495.1:0-2888 GCA_036391175.1 Pseudolabrys sp. | reverse complement strand
ACCGTCCGTGTAGCGCTGACGGCAGCGCCCATCACGGCGCCAGTCGTTCCGTTAACCCCACTCGGTAGATCAACGGCGATGATTGGCAAGCCGCTGGCGTTCATCGCGCCGATCATGTCGCGCGGCAGTCCTTCGACGTCGCGATCAAGGCCGGCGCCGAACAGCGCATCGACAATGATATCGCAATTGCTGAACGCGGCTGGCGAGGCCTCTTCCACCGGCCCGCTCCAGTGTTCCGCGGCCAGCGCGGCATCCCCCTTCAGCTTCTTCGGTTCACCGACGAAACACAGGCGAACTATGTAACCGCGTTTCGAAAGATGGCGGGCCGCGACGAACCCGTCTCCACCGTTATTGCCCGGACCGGCCACAACAATGACGCGGCGGCGTTCCATCCCGGCGGTGGCATCGGCCACTGCGCGGCCCGCATTCTCCATAAGGTCGCTACCGGAAATGCCCCCAGCGATGGCCAAACGGTCCGCTTCAGCCATCTCCGCAGTCGTGAGCAATTCAATCATCGCGGGCGAGACTAGCGACCGATCTCAGGGCCGACAATTCGAACTAATCGATTGCGCCGCAACAAGTCTTTGTCAGCTGGCTAAAATCTAACCACTTTGCTTAACTTGTGGGCGCCGAACATTGGGCAACCCGTGAGCCAACCCTTGCTTCTCCAACAAGCCATTGCAGATAGTGGCTTTTTTGTACCTCATCGGCTTGGCACGGGACCTGCAAACCGGAATCGCGGTTCTCCGAGGTCAGTTTCGGCGGGCTGGGGGGAGGATGAGTAATGAAAAAAATCGAAGCCATCATTAAACCCTTCAAACTCGACGAGGTGAAGGAAGCGCTGCAAGAGGTTGGCCTACAGGGGATAACAGTCACCGAAGCGAAGGGCTTCGGGCGACAGAAAGGACATACCGAGCTATACCGCGGCGCCGAATACGTGGTCGATTTTCTTCCAAAGGTGAAAATAGAAATCGTGCTCGGCGACGACATGGTGGAACAAGCGATCGATGCGATCCGGCGCGCTGCTCAGACCGGCCGGATTGGCGACGGCAAGATATTCGTTTCCAACATCGAAGAAGCCATTCGGATCAGGACCGGGGAATCCGGAATTGATGCAATCTAAACCGCGGGCAAAGGGCCTCGCGGGCAATTTCATGAAAACAAGGGGGAATGCGATCCATGACGACAGCCAAAGATGTCATGAAACTGATCAAAGACAACGATGTAAAATACGCCGATTTCCGGTTCACTGATCCACGCGGCAAGTGGCAGCACGTCACCTTCGATATTTCCATGATCGAAGAAGATACTTTTGCCGAGGGTCAGATGTTCGACGGCTCCTCGATCGCCGGCTGGAAAGCGATCCATGAATCCGACATGAACCTGATGCCGGATCCGTCCAGCGCCTGCATCGACCCATTTTTCGCGGAAACCACGGTGTCGCTGGTCTGCGACGTGCTCGAGCCCACTACCGGCGAGCCCTATAACCGCGACCCTCGTAGCATCGCCAAGAAAGCAGAGGGCATGGTGAAGTCGCAAGGCGTGGGCGACACCATCTATTTTGGCCCGGAAGCCGAGTTCTTTGTGTTCGACGACGTCAAATACGCCGCCGAGCCTTACAACACAGGTTTCAAGCTCGACTCGATCGAGTTCCCGACCAATTCCGACACAGAATACGAAGGCGGAAACCTCGGCCACCGTATCGGCACCAAGAAGGGTTACTTCCCGGTGCCGCCGCAAGACACCGCGCAGGATATGCGCAGCGAGATGCTCGCGGCGATGGCCAAAATGGGCGTCAAGGTCGAGAAGCACCATCACGAGGTCGGTTCCGCGCAGCACGAACTTGGCATGAAGTTCTCGCCACTCACCCAGATGGCCGACCAGATGATGATTTACAAATACTGCATCCAGCAGGTCGCGCAGATCTACGGAAAGACTGCAACCTTCATGCCGAAGCCAATCTATGGCGACAACGGCTCGGGAATGCACTGCCACCAATCGATCTGGAAGGGAGGCAAGCCCGCTTTCGCCGGAAACAAGTATGCAGATCTTTCGGACATGTGCTTGTCCTACATCGCCGGCATTCTCAAACACGCACGCACGATCAACGCATTCACCAACCCGACCACCAATTCCTACAAACGGTTGGTCCCAGGTTTCGAGGCGCCGGTGCTACTCGCCTATTCGCAACGCAACCGTTCGGCCTCGTGCCGCATTCCATACACCGCCAATCCCAAGGCGAAGCGCGTCGAGGTCCGTTTCCCCGACCCGCTCGCCAATCCGTATCTCGCTTTCGCGGCAATGACGATGGCCGGTCTTGACGGCGTCAAGAACAAGCTTGATCCGGGCTCCGCGGTCGACAAGGACCTCTATGACCTGCCGCCGGTCGAGCTCAAGCAGATTCCGACGGTGTGCGGCAGCCTACGCGAGGCACTCGGTAACCTCGACAAGGACCGTGCCTTCCTAAAGGCTGGCGGAGTGTTCGACGATGACTTCATCGACTCATACATCGACCTCAAGATGACGGAAGTGATCCGGTTCGAGCACACCCCGCATCCTGTCGAGTTCGACATGTATTACTCGGCGTAAGCGTTCCTCTCAATATCGCGCGAGCGATGCAACTTTCGGGCGCTCCGCAAGGGGCGCCTTTTTCTTGATCGAGAGTTGAATTCAGGCGATCAGAAAAGCGACGACCATGAGGCCGACGGCGACACCGGCAGCGGTCGCCAGCAGTTGCCTGCGATGGCGCCTAGGCCCATAAACACCGGCAGCACGGCGGGCGGCGATCAGGGCGGCGTCGAATTCAGCTGAGTTCGAATATGCGCATGCCAAAGCCGCACCTGCCCGCTCGGCATAGTCCTCAAGCGAAAGCGACTCGGGATCGTTTT
>DASWAK010000494.1:0-3794 GCA_036391175.1 Pseudolabrys sp. | reverse complement strand
GGCCGCGCCACCCAGGCGAACGCGCGCCCGAGATCGATCGCAACCCAGTCGAGCCCTTCGCGCGCACTTTTGTCTTCGTTTTTGCTTTGGCGCCGGCGTTGATGGCAATTGCGGTTGCGTTTGCAAGCGGTCGACTTGGACCGCTCGACCGCGTCGCGCCACTCGTGGTGCTTTCAGGGCTTGCGGTGATCGTCGCTGCCGGTGACAAGGTGCTGCTCTATCGCGAACGGCTGGTATCCACTGCCTGGCTTGGCCTGCTGGTGGCGCCGCCCGTGCTTGTCCCAGTCGCCATGACGATTTTTCCGTGGACGGCGGGCGTCGATCTCACAATAGCGCAGCCTGCAAATGCTGAGGGGCGCTTTTATGCAGACATCTACCAGCGCCGCACCGGCAAACCGCTCATCTATTTGAGCGGCGACCCGCGGGTCGCTCCACTGGTCGCTCTCGCCGCGCCGAGCCGTCCGCACGTCTATTTCGCATGGGCGCCACAGCGTAGCCCGTGGGCGAGTCCGGCCAATATCCGGGCGCAAGGCGGCATTCTGGTTTGGCCGGCGGCCGACAATAGCGGCACGCCGCCTGAGACACTGAAGGTGCAATTTCCCGACATGGTGCCGGAAGTCCCGCGCTCGTTCCCGCGCGCGGTCCAAGGCATGTTGCCGCTCATCCGGCTTGGTTGGTCGATGCAGCGGCCACCGACGCCTTAATGGTAGCTCTCGCCTTCGCGCACCTTGCCGCGGAATAGCCAGTAGATGAAACCGATATAGCCCAGAATGATCGGCAACAGCAGCAGCGTACCTAGCAACATGAAAATCTGGCTTGCCGGTGCAGCGGCGGTGTCCCAGATGGTGAGGGAGGGGGGCACCAGGTAAGGGAAATTGGAAATCACCAGCCCGAGAAACCCGAGGAGGAAAAGCGCAATCGTCGCCAGAAATGGGGGCACCTCGCGTCCGGTTTTAATCCAGCGCCAGGCAAAAAAGGCGGTGAGTGCCGTCACGACCGGCACCGGCCATAGGAAGTAGAAATTCGGCAGCGAGAACCAGCGTGCCGCGATGCGCGGCTCTGCCAGCGGCGTCCACAAACTTACCGCGGCCATGAAGATGAGCACTGCCAGCAGCAGCACCTTTGCTTGTCCACGCGCGCGTTCGGCTACTGGCCCTTCGGTTTTCATCGCGAGCCAGGTTGCACCGAGCAATCCATAGCCGGCAATCAATGACAGGCCGCAAAGCAAGGCGAACGGCGTTGCCCAATCGAATGAGCCGCCGCTAAAGGCGCCGTCACGCACTGGAATGCCTTGGATCAATCCGCCGAGGATCACGCCCTGTGCGAAGGTGGCGAGCATCGAACTGATGGTGAAGGCCACGCTAAGCCAGATCTTGCTGCGCGACACAGTTCGGAATTCAAACGCCACGCCCCGGAACACAAGCGCAAGCAACATCACGATCACCGGCAGATAGAAAGCCGGCATCACGACCGCATAGGCTTTTGGGAACGCCACCCACAATCCGCCGCCGCCGAGCACAAGCCAGGTTTCATTGCCGTCCCAGAATGGCGCTACCGATCGCATCATCTGGCCGCGTTCGGCTTCGTTTCGGGCAAACGGGAATAGGATGCCGATGCCAAGATCGAAGCCGTCGAGGATCACGTACATTACCACCGCGGTGCCAATTAGCGCGGCCCAGATCACCGGGAGATACCATTCCATGGCTCGACTCCTCGCGATCCGCAAGAATTCGCTACGTTTGGCCCATTGCTGTGCGCCCGGCATCATGCGCGGCGGAGATCGGGTTTGCCGAAAACTGCCCAGCTTCTTCAGCTGATTGTTCGGGTGGACCTTGGGCGATCAGACGGTTGATGTAGTAGATGCCGAACGAAAACACGACGCCGTACGCGACGACGAACAGCGCCAGTGTGCCAGCGATGGTCGCGCCCGGCACTGGCGAGGTCGCTTCTGCGGTGCCCAACATGCCTTGCACGATCCAGGGCTGACGTCCGCTCTCGGTCACCACCCATCCGGCAATCACTGCCACGAAACCGAGCCACCAGCATTGTGCCATCACGTGCAGATACCAGCGCGTCTCAAACAGCGTGCCGCGCCACCACAGAAAGGCACCCAGGAGCGCGGCGGCAATCATGAAGAGGCCAATCGCCAACATGATGCGGAATGAAAAGAAGACGATCGCAACCGGCGGACGTTGAGACGCCGGCACACTGTTCAGACCAGGGAACAGGCCGTTCATGTGATGGGTGAGAATGAGCGAGGCGCCGTGGGGGATCGAAAGTTCGAACCGATTGACACCCGCCTTTTCGTCCGGCCATGCGAAAATATGAAAGTCGCCGGGCTTGCCGCTGTCCCAATGCGCCTCCATCGCCGCGACCTTGATCGGCTGATATTGCAGCGTGTTGAGGCCGTGCTGGTCGCCCAGTAGCAGTTGCAATGGCGCAAGGATAGCGGTGAGGCCGATCGCCATGCGCAACATGATGCGGCCTTCCTCGATGTGGCGGCCGGCGACCAGGTAGCGCGCACCGACCGCAAGCACTACGAAGCCGGTGGTGAGATACGCTGCGTTGAGCATATGCGCGAAGCGGTAGGGGAAGCTTGGATTAAAGATCACGGCGAGCCAATCGGTCGGATGTGTGATGCCGCCGCGCAACTCGTGGCCTGCCGGTGTCTGCATCCAGCTGTTCGCTGACAAAATCCAGAATGCGGAAATGGCGGTACCGATCGCGACCACGGCAGCAGATAGTACATAGAGCCAGGGCGGCACACGGTTGAAACCGAACAGCAGCACACCGAGGAAGGTCGCCTCCAGGAAAAATGCGCTCAACACTTCATAGCCGATCAGCGGACCAACCACATTGCCGACTATGACAGAGAAGCGGCTCCAGTTGGTGCCGAACTGGTAGGATAGGACGATTCCGGACACCACGCCCATCGCGAATGAGACTGCGAAAATCCTGGTCCAGAAGCGCATAAGCCGGTGATGGCGGTCACTGCCGCTGCGCAGCCACATCGCGCCGAGCGTGGCGATATAGGCCGAGAGCCCGATGGTGAAGCTCGGGAAAATGATGTGAAAAATAATAGTGAAGGCAAATTGCAAGCGGGCCAGCAGGACAGGATCAAAATCCATTGCAAGCTCCGATCGGATGCCCCAGGGCGACTATAGTCGTGGGCTACAAAACTTGGGAGCCAATTGTGTTTCGCTCCTGCGATAAATCGAAGCGGAGAAAGACCGGTCCAGGGTATCCACACCATCCACCAAAGCTCTGACGGGCGGGCGCGGCGGCGTTAGGCTTGCTCATTGGACGGCTGGCGGGAGGGGTAAATATGGCCAAGCGGGCAAGGCGCGGGGCGGCGGCGAGGAAAGCCAAACCGCAGGCTGGCGCCATGCTGGATCGGCATTTCGGACTTTCGCAACAAGGCACCGACGTTCGCACCGAATTCATCGCCGGTGTGACCACGTTTCTAACGATGGTGTACATTATCTTCGTCAACCCGATCATTCTCGGCAAAGCTGGAATGGATCAGGGTGCAGTGTTCGTCGCTACCTGTATTGCTGCCGCGGTGAGCACGTTGGTTATGGCGCTTTACGCCAATTACCCGATCGCGCTCGCGCCGGGTATGGGCATCAACGCCTTCTTCGCCTTCACCGTCGTGTTGACCTATAAATATACATGGCAACAGGCGCTCGCCGCCGTGTTCTGCTCGGGCGTGCTGTTCTTTCTGATTTCGGTATTCCGAATACGGCAATACGTCATTGATGCAATTCCGCAGAACCTGAAGCTTGCCGTATCGG
>DASWAK010000493.1:0-1875 GCA_036391175.1 Pseudolabrys sp. | reverse complement strand
CTGAGAGAACCGACGTCCCGAACCGATGTGTGGTTGGTCTTCATGTGCGCCATGAAGGTCTGTTGACCCGCAGCTCAGATAGTATTCTGCTCCGAGAGCGGACGCGACACTAGGGAAACGCCATGACCATCGCTCGCCATTTTACCATCGGCGTTTTCGCGGCCGCCATCAGCATCGCCACGCCGTGCTTCGCCCAGAGCGTCGTCAAGATCGGTCTGCTCGTGCCGATCACGGGGCCGTTCACGTCCACCGGCAAGCAGTTGGTTGCCGGTGCTCGGCTTTACATGCAGCTCAAGGGCGACACGGTTGCCGGCAAGAAGATAGAACTGATCGTCAAGGATGACACTGGCAATGCCGACATGACTAAGCGCCTCGCCCAGGAGCTTGTCGTCAACGACAAGGTGTCCTTCCTGGCGGGATTTGGGCTCACGCCCGGCGCGCTGGCTACCGCGCCGATTGCGACCGAGGCCAAAATTCCATTAGTCGTAATGATGGCCGCGACCTCAGTCGTTACCGAGCGCTCGCCTTATATCGTGCGTACGAGCTTCTCAGTTCCGCAGACGACAGTTCCGCTCGCAAACTGGGCGGCGGAGAACGGAATCAAGAAGGTGGTGACTGTTGTCTCGGACTATGCGCCGGGCATCGACGTCGAGACCGCATTCAAGCAGCGCTTCGAGGCCGCGGGCGGTAAAGTGATCGAATCCCTACGCGTGCCGCTGGCGAGCCCCGACTTCGCGCCCGCGCTGCAGCGCGTAGCGGATGCTAATCCAGACGCGCTCATGGGATTCGTTCCGGCTGGCGTCGGACCGATCTTCGTCCGGCAATTCGCCGAACGCGGCCTCAACAAATCCGGCATCAAGTTCATCGCCGAAGGCAGTTTGACCGAAGACGACATCGTCAACCAGATTGGCAACGCGGCACTTGGTGTCATCACCACGCACCACTATTCGGCGGCCCACAATAGCCCGGAAAACAAGACGTTCGTTGCCGACTTCAAGAAAGCCAATGGTGGCATGCGTCCGAACCTGATGGCGGTGCAGAGCTACGATGGGATGCATCTGATCTACGAAGCGTTGAAGAAAACCAAAGGTTCGACTGACGGCGACGCGCTCGTCGCCGCGATGAAGGGCTTGAGTTGGATCAGTCCGCGCGGACCTATGAGCATTGACCCCACGACGCGCGAGGTGATCCAGAACATTTACATCCGCAAGGTCGAGCGGGTGAATGGCGAATTGTACAATGTTGAGTTCGCGACGATCCCCAACTTCAAGGATCCGTCCAAGGTGAAGAACTAGCCTGCGGACTAAGTGAAATGCCGCGTGACATTCCGCCTTACCGTGCCAGCGTTGAAACCGCCCGGCTATCAGGCAAGGTCGCGTGGGGAGATCCCGTAGACGCCCGTTGGCGGTGTCCGCGTCTGGCACTTAGTGGACAATCCGACCGCACCCGCCTTTGTCCGCTATTGGAGTAACAGCGGACATCGCGCGGACATGTGGTCTCGTTCCTGTCTCAGAGCGTATGCGGCGGCTCGCCAAGCAGCTTGAGCTTAGCCGTTAGCATCGCGATGCGTATATTCGCCTCGGCGCTGCTGAGGTTCGGCCTAAACGCATCTGGCTCGTAAGCGTCTTGCGCCAGCCTCTTCAACGTCGCTGCCTGCGCGGCTGTCATTAGCCCCTCGGCAGTCATCGGTTGTGGCTTGCGGCGGGAGTTCGGGCCGTGCGGCATCCATCGCGCCTTCAGCGGGTCATGCTGCCAGTATAAGCGAGCCGTCGGCCCTTCGTTCCGTGAAAAAAGTTCAAAGGCCCCCTTGACCTCACCGTGCTGCCGGCGCTGCTCGCCCGCGCCGACGAAGTGATCGAACAGTGGTGCTGTTTG
>DASWAK010000492.1:0-7642 GCA_036391175.1 Pseudolabrys sp. | reverse complement strand
TGAAGGTAGAGCCGAGCGTATGCATCTTGACCAGCGGCGTCAGGTGCGCGGTGTCGCCAAAATCATAAGCGTACTTGCCGCGCGTCAGCGACGGACAGGCCGAGGGCTCTACCGCGATGACGCGCCGCTTGCGGCCGCCGCGCAATTGCAAGCCGAGAAACGGAAATGCGAGTCCGGCAAAGTTCGAGCCCCCGCCGGTGCAGCCGATCACAATGTCGGGATCGTCGCCAGCTGCTTCGAACTGCTTGATCGTCTCCTGCCCAACGATCGTCTGGTGCAGCAATACGTGATTGAGCACCGATCCGAGCGAATATTTCACCGCTGGATCCTTGGCCGCCACCTCGACCGCTTCCGATATAGCAATGCCGAGCGAACCGGGGCTGTCGGGATGCTGCTTGAGGATGGCGCGTCCGCAGTTAGTCTCGTTGGAAGGCGACGCGATGCAACGCGCACCATAGGTCTCCATCAGAGCCCGCCGATAAGGCTTTTGATCGTACGACACCCGCACTTGGAAAACGGTGACGTTGATACCGAACAGCGCACCGGCAAAGGCGAGCGATGAGCCCCACTGCCCCGCTCCGGTCTCGGTACTCAGCCGCTTGATTCCCGCCTGCTTGTTGTACCAGGCTTGTGCCACTGCGGTGTTAGGCTTGTGCGAACCGGCTGGCGAGACACCCTCATATTTGAAGTAAATTTTGGCCGGCGTGCCGAGCTTCTGCTCAAGCCGCCGTGCGCGGATTAGTGGCGCGGGCCGCCACATCCGGTAGACGTCGCGCACAGGCTGCGGAATGTCGAGGTACCGCTCGCCCGTCACCTCCTGCAGGATCAGCTCCATCGGAAATAGCGGCTCGAGGTCGGCCGGCCCGATCGGCTGCTTGGTTCCCGGATGCAAGACGGGCGGCAATGGCTTGGGAAGGTCGGCCGTCAGGTTGTACCAAGATTTCGGAATATCCTTTTCGTCCAAGACGTATTTGACCTGATCACTCACGCTACTCTCCCTTGCCCCGCACGACGCGGCAAAACGCGGCGAAACATAGCTGAGGATGTAAGCGATGTGAACTCGCCAGCGCTCCCCTCGGCGCGCAGTGAGTACGCTGCACCACCTAGCGGCCCAGAAGCCCGCGTCATGGTCTTCATACGCTCGATAATCGACTTACAGTTCGTAGATTCACGGCGTACCAGCGGTTGCCATCGGGCCGTCCCACAGGTGAAAATGCCGCGCAGATGCAAACAACGATATCGTTTAGGGAGGGGGATATGCATAGAGGATTCGCACCGTTAACTGCAGCAGCAATCATGGGGCTTTTGACCACGACGGCCGGCGCCCAGGATAAGCTCAAGATCGGCGTCATCGCCACGCTCTCCGGTCCACCCGCCGTGCTCGGCCAGCAATTGCGCAACGGCATTCAGCTGGCGGTGAAGGATCTCGGCGGCAAGCTCGGCGGCCGCGAGGTAGAAGTGATCGTGCAGGACGACGAACTCAAGCCCGACGTTGCCGTATCCAAGGCGAAGGCTATGATCGAGCGCGACAAAGTCGACTTCGTCGTCGGTCCGATCTTCTCCAACATTTTGCAGGCGATCTTCAAGCCGGTGACCGACGCCAACGTTATCCTGATCAGCCCGAATGCCGGCACCTCCAACTTCGCCGGCAAAGAATGCAACGCGAATTTTTTCGTCACTTCTTATCAGAACGATCAGGCGTTCGGCGTGGCAGGCAAGTACGCACAGGACGCGGGGCTGAAGAAAATCTTTCTAATCGCACCCAACTACCAGGCGGGCCGCGATGCGCTCGCCGGCTTCAAGAGTTTCTACAAGGGTGAGATCGCCGATGAGGTTTACGTCCCACTCGGCCAGCCCGACTACTCGGCCGAGCTGGCGAAGATCGCCGCTGCCAGCCCGGGTGCTATCTATGTGTTCCTGCCGGGCGGCATGGGCATCAATTTCGTCAAGCAGTTCCGCCAGGCCGGACTTGCCGACAAGACCGTGTTCCTCTCGGCATTCACGGTCGACGAATCGACGCTGCCGGCGCAGCAAGATGCCGCCATCGGGTTTTTCGGCGGCGCCAATTGGGCTCCCAACCTCGATAATCCGCAAAACAAAAAATTCGTCGCGGGCTACGAGAAGGAATTTGGCGCGGTCCCCGCGACTTACGCCTTTCAGTCCTATGACGCCGTACTCTTGATCGATGGCGCGCTAAAGCTGACCAAAGGCAACACCGCCGACAAAGACGCCCTACGGGCGGCCCTGAAGAAAGCGAACTTTACCTCGCTGCGCGGCGGCTTCAAATTCAACACGAACAATTATCCGATCCAGGACTTCTATCTGGTCAAAGTTGCCAAACGCGCCGATGGCAAATTCCAGACTGAAATCAACAAAAAGGTGTTCACTAACTTCGCCGATCCGCACGCCAAGGACTGTCCGATGAAGTGAGATCGGCCGCCACGCAGTGCCAGCGTGGGGATAAAGTCTTCTTGCCTCGCGCACAAGCCGGCGTGCCAATCCGGCGCGACCCGGTGTGCGGGCACCTTCGCACGCTGCTCGCAGGCGCGTGGCCATACCTGAGCGGACCCGATTCATGGCCCTTTTCGTTGTGCAGATTCTTAACGGCCTGCAACTGGGCGTGCTGCTATTCCTGATCGCGGCGGGCCTGACACTGGTGTTCGGGGTAATGAACTTCATCAACCTGGCGCATGGTGTCCAATACATGCTGGGCGCTTACTTGGCGGTGATGTTTTATGCAATTACAGGCAGCTCACTTCTCGCTGTCGTACTGGCGCTGCTCACGGCACTCGGCTTCGGCCTGTTTCTTGAATTCGTCATCTTTCGTCATCTTTACGACCGCGATCATCTCGACCAGGTGATCGCCACCTTCGGCATCATCATCTTCTTGAACCAGGCGGTTAAGACAGCGTGGGGCGCCGCGCCGCTGACGCTACCAATCCCGGAGATTTTCTCTGGCACGATCGTGCTGATGCCAGGCTTGCTCTATCCGGTGTGGCGGCTGGTCATCATCGGCTCGGGACTGGCTGTGGGCCTTCTGCTTTATTTGCTGGTCAACCGCACCCGCGTCGGCATGCTAGTGCGCGCTGGCGCGACTAATGCGCGAATCGTATCCGCGCTCGGCATCAATATCCGTCGACTCTTCATGATCGTGTTCGGATTCGGCGCCATGCTCGCCGCCTTCGCCGGCGCGATGATCGCGCCTATCCTTTCGGTCGAGCCAGGCATGGGCGACACTATGCTCATCCTTGCCTTCGTCGTCATCGTCATCGGCGGTATCGGGTCGATACGCGGCGCATTCCTCGCCGCTCTACTTATCGGTCTCGTTGACACGCTCGGGCGATCTTTCGCTATCGACATCTTACGGCTGGTCATGCCGCCCTCGCCGGCTCGCACTGTTGGCCCAGCCATCGCGTCGATGCTCATTTATGTGTTGATGGCGCTCGTGCTCTATTTCCGGCCCGGCGGCCTGTTCCCGGCGCGAGGGCGCTGAGATGGGTCGGACGACGGTTGCCGCGTCGAGCGCGATGCCCGCCCGACAGACGAACCGGGTGGAAGCGCTGCCGGCGGCAATATTCCTCGTCCTCGCCCTAATCCCAGCTGCTGCTCTAATCGGGCCTGAGAGCTACGTGCTCGGCCTGTTCACGCGGGTGATGATCTTCGCAATTGCGGCGCTCACGCTCGATTTCATCTGCGGCTATGGCGGACTCGTCTCCTTCGGGCACGCGGCTTTTGTCGGCATCGGGGCTTACGCGGCTGGAATATTGGGCGCGCACGGAATCACCGACATGCTCGTCACACTGCCAGCCGCACTCCTCGTCAGCGCCATATTTGCCTATCTGACTGGAACAGTGTGCCTGCGCACCAAGAGCGTCTACTTCATCATGATCACGCTCGCTTTCGGGCAGATGGCCTATTTCATAGCCGGTTCGCTCGCACCCTATGGCGGCGACGACGGCCTCACCGTCAGGCTGCGCAGCACACTGTTCGGCTTCCAGGTACTCCAGAACGACCGCGCCCTCTACTACGTCGTACTGCTCAGTCTGTTGGGCTCCTATCTGCTGTGCCGCTCGGTAGTGTATTCGCGCTTCGGCCGCGTTTTCCGTGGCGCACGCGAGAACTCCATGCGCATGGCCACCATTGGATTCGATGTCTTTCGCTATCAGCGCGTTGGTTATGTGATCTCCGGCACAATTGGCGGATTGTCCGGTTTCCTGCTCGCCAACGCAGCCGAATTCGTCAGCCCTGCATATATGTCGTGGCAGCGCTCAGGTGAGCTGATCATAATGGTACTGTTTGGTGGACTCGGCACCTTGCATGGCGCCATCATTGGCGCGGCGGCTTACCTACTGATCGAGGAAGTGCTGGGCGGCTTCACCGAGCAATGGAAGCTGATATTCGGTCCATTGCTTGTGATCGTCGTTCTGTTCGCACGCGGCGGTTTGCTTGGCCTGGCCGGCAGCATTCGAGGAAGGCTCAACCGTGGCTGATCCCATGCTGCTCATCAATGATTTACATAAGAATTTTGGCGGACTCATCGTCACGGACGGCGTCACACTCCATATTGGTCAAGGCGAGTTGCACGCGGTCATCGGGCCTAACGGCGCGGGTAAGACCACGCTGATTAATCAGATTTCCGGACTCATCGCGCCCACGGCCGGGACGATCAACCTCAACGGTGTTGACATCACTGGTATGCCGGCAGACCAGCGCGCCGCGCTCGGACTAGCGAGGTCCTTCCAGATCACCTCAGTGCTGCCCGGATTTTCAGCGCTGGAGAATGTCGCCTTGGCTGTGCAGGCGCATTCCGGAACGAGCTATCGTTTCTTTGGCCGCGCGGACCGCGATCAAGCTATTAACGAAGCCGCGAACTCCGCCCTCGCTGAAGTCGGACTGGCCGAGCGCGGACAGATCGTCGCCGCCCATCTGTCGCATGGCGAGAAACGTGCACTCGAGCTTGCGATCGCGCTGGCCATGGGGCCGAAATTGCTTCTGCTGGATGAGCCGATGGCCGGCGCTGGACGCGAGGAAAGCGAACGAATCATCGATGTGCTGCGGCAACTGAAAGGTCGCTTTGCTATGCTCCTAGTGGAGCACGACATGAATGCCGTGTTCGCGCTCGCCGACCGTATTTCGGTGCTGACCTATGGCCGGATCCTGGCGAGTGGCGCGCCGGACGCCGTGCGGACCGATCCGCAGGTCGTCGCCGCCTATCTCGGCGAGGAAATGGAATAGACATGCTTTCAGTGGATCGCCTCGCAGTATCTTATGGACCGGCACAGGTGCTGTTCGATATCTGCTTTTCGGTTGGCTCCGGCGAGGTCGTCACGCTAATCGGCCGCAACGGCATGGGCAAGACGACGACAATTTTCACGCTTATGGGTCTACTACCAGCGCATGGCGGTACTGCCGTCTTTGACGGGCTTCCGCTTATCGGACTGCCGCCTTTCCGCATCGCGCAGGCCGGGCTCGGGCTGGTGCCTGAAGGTCGCCAGGTGTTTCCGACACTAACGGCTGAGGAGAATCTCATCGCGACCAGTGCCGCACGCTTCGGCGCGGCGCGCTGGACGCTGGACCGCGTTTACAACTTCTTCCCGACGTTGGCCGAACGGCGCAACCATATGGGCAATGAATTGTCCGGCGGAGAGCAACAAATGCTCGCAATCGGCCGGGCGCTAATGACCAATCCCAAGCTTCTGATCCTCGACGAGGCAACGGAGGGTTTGGCGCCGAAAATCCGCGCCGAAATCTGGCAGTGCCTGACCTGGCTCAAACAGGAAGGCCAGGCGATCCTGATCGTCGACAAGCACCTGGATGCACTGCTGCGCATTGCAGATCGCCATGTAGTGATTGAGAAAGGCCACGTGGTGTGGACCGGCAGTTCGGATGCGCTCGCTGCCGATCAAATCGTTCGCCAACGCTATCTCCAGGTTTGACGGGCCGGTCACGCTGTTACCGCGTGTTCGACCAAAATTGAAACATGCTGGTTCGCATAGGACCAATAATGGATTTCTTCGCATGATTTGGTCAAAAAAATTTGCAAAATCAAAGTGCACTTTGAGGGTGCGGTGCGCGGCATGCCCACTTTCAGTAATTTCAACGGCTTGGTTTGTCCAACCGGCCCAAAAGCGCACTACGGGCGCTAAAAACAATTTCTGAAATTTTCCAACCCGTCCGTGAATATTTGCCATCCGTTGTGGACGGTGAGAGCCCGACGGTAGCGGACATTTCAATGCTGAATCAAACAGCTCTTCATTCTATCGGTAGGGCGGTGGATGCGCTGCATCCAGTGTATGAAGTTCCTGCGGTGTCAGCGTCAGTGAGAGTGCGACGGCGTTCTCCTGTACATGCGCCGCTGAACCGGATTCGGGAATTGCAATGACGTTACCGTTCCGGATGGTCCAAGCCAGCGCGACAGCGGCTGCCGAGCAACCATGCGCTGCGCCAATACGCGCAAGCGTGGGATCACGCAGCAAGCTGGTGCCGGCGCCGCCGAGCGGCGAATAGGCCATCACCGGCATGCCGCGCTTCTCGCACCATGGCAGCAGGTCATACTCAATGCCGCGGCTGCCGACGTTATAAAGGACCTGATTGGTCGCACAGCGATCGCCGTGTGGAATATGGAAAAGTTTTTCCATGTCGCTGATACTGAAGTTGGACACGCCCCAGGCGCGAATCTTCCCCGCCGAGCGTAGGTATTCAAATGCAGGCACAACTCCGGAGAGGTCGACGATCCCGCCTGGTGGCCAGTGAGGCCAGTGCAGCAGGTAGAGATCGAGATGATCAGTGCCGAGGCGCTTGAGGCTCGCCTCGCAAGCCCGCGCGATGCCGTTTCCCGCCACATGAGTGGGCCATACCTTGGATACTAGGAATACGCGGTCGCGCTGACCGGCAATCGCGCGGCCAATCAATTCCTCTGAGCGGCCACCGCTGTATATTTCCGCCGTGTCAATCAATGTCATTCCGAGCGAAAGACCCATGCGCAACGCTTCTTCCTCAACGGCTTCTGGATGTCTCCCCTGCGCCAGACGTGCAGAGCCCTGACCGAGCGCCGAGACGATTGTTCCGTCGTCAAACTTTACGGTGTGCCCTGCACCGTTCGAAGCCGCGCCAGCGGCCACAGCACGCGTCACAATCATTGCGCCGATGGAAGAGAGCGACGAGCCAAGCATTGCGCAAAGTCCATTGAATTCACGTCGGTTCAGCAACACCTTGTTCATATCTTCACTCTTTGCTGGACGATCCTTTATACTTGCCAATTGCACTCGGTCGCGAGGCATTCAGACCGACAATATAATATAGGTGGCGCTTCGCAGTCTCGGGTGACCCAGCCTTCCAAGGCTTGGCCTGACCAAAAATTCTGACCTCACGCAACCGTGAGAAGCTTCCAGCGCTATCCACTGCAAGGATGGGCTGAAATGATCGTCATCCGGGAGCCTCCAATGAGTAACCAAAAATATATGCAAGTCGACCGTCGTGCGCTGCTGGGCGCGGGCGGCGTGCTGATGCTCGGGGCCATTTTGCAGTCGGCACGCCTGTGCGCTCAGGGTAGTTCGCCTTCACGTATCGGCATTATCGGTTCAGGCAATATTGGCGGCACCATCGGCGGCTTGTGGGTGAAGAATGGTCACCCGGTATTTTT
>DASWAK010000491.1:0-2226 GCA_036391175.1 Pseudolabrys sp. | reverse complement strand
ACGGATTTTGCAGCCCGCCCGTCAGGAAGAGGAGCACCGCCAACTCCGCAATGTCAAAGGCGAGCAACCAGGCGGCGCGATCGGGCGTCGCCAAGGAAAGCCAGCTCGATCGCGCTTGACCGCGGCCGCGGCTGGCTGTCGCGATTTTGCCTCGGGCTTTCCCTACGATGCTGCTCTGGATGGCGTAGTTGCCGCGCCGCAGGAGGCCAGAGCATGCCGATCTACATTACACAGGGGCGCTATACGCGCGATGCGATCAAGGGGATGATCGTCAAGCCGGAGGACCGCGCCGATGCTATCTCGCGCCTGTTATCGAAAATTGGGGGCCGATTACTTGGGTATTATCTCACTTTCGGTGAGTTCGATTTCATGACTGTTGCGGAAGCTCCTAATGACGTTCAAATGGCGGCCGCCCTGCTGGCGGCGGGCAGTGGCGGCGGTGTCACCGGCTTACGCACTACCGTGGCGCTAACCTCGGTCGAAGCCAAGGGCGCGTTCGCTGCGGCGAGCGATCTTGCGCCGAGCTTCAAATCGGCGGGCGGGACATAGTGATCGCGACAGAGGAATAAACAAAAGAAATAAGGCGTTATCTTCAATCTAATGAGCATTGAAGGGGAGGATTTATGCGCGCGTTTTTACGTCTGGCTGCATTCATATTGCCAATTGTTCTGGCATGGCCGGTTGCGGCACAAAATTACCCGAACCGTTCAATCAAAGTCATTGTCCCGTTTGGCGCTGGCGGCCCCGCCGACGTCTATGCTCGGGTCCTCGCTCAGCATCTATCGGAGGAAACCAAGCAGTCCTTCGTGGTTGAAGATCGTCCCGGTGCGGGATCGATTATCGGTACCGACGCGGTCGCCAAGTCGGCGCCGGACGGCTACACGCTGCTGGTCATGTCAAATACTCACACGACCAACGAATCATTGCTGCCCAATAAGCCGTTCCAGTTGATGCGCGATTTCGTTCCGGTGGCGACAATTAACTACTCCGATCTGCTGATGGTTGTTCACCCATCAGTGCCCGCCAAAACGGTGAAGGAATTTATCGAACTGGCGAAGAAGGACCCGGGCAAGCTTAACTACGCCTCGTCCGGCCCGGGCACGCCGTACCACATGGCCGGTGAGCTGTTTAAAGCCATGAGCCAGACCGACATTGTGCATGTCCCGCATAAGGCTTCCGGCGATGCGCGCAACAGCGTGATCTCCGGGACCGTGCAGATGATGTTCGACGCCGTAACCACCATGTCAGCTCTGGCGAAGGGCGGGCAGGTGCGGGCGCTCGGCACCACTGGGCTGACACGTTCTCAACTCACGCCAGATCTGCCGACCATCGCGGAAACGGTACCCGGCTATGAGGCGACCATCTGGATCGGGGTCATGGCACCCAAGGGCACGCCCAAGGAGGTCATCACGTTTCTCAACACGAACATCAACAAGGTGATCAATAAGCCCGAAGTGAAGGAGGCCTGGCTCAAACAGGGTGCGATTCCGCTGGTGAAGACGCCCGAGGAATTTGACGCTTACTTGCGCAAGGACATCGAAAAATGGGCCAATGTGGTAAAAGTGTCGGGAGCCAAGATTCAATAAGCGCATGATCCCGAACCGGTTTTCGGACGAGATCATGCGAACGCAAATCGGAAGCCGATGCCAATCATCGATAGTGCATCCATAAACGCACTGCTTTCAACGCCGCTGGTGCTGCCGGCGCCAGTGGCCGGCGCGTTGGCGGCGTTGTTTCTTGTTGTGGTTGTCATGGCCGTGCGGCGGGCTACCCGCGGCGGCGGGCCTCGCCTGCTGATTCCGCTCACCGCGATCGCGATTGGTGGGATCGCGGTAATCGGTGTCCTCGACCGCTTGGCGATGAGCGAACACGCAGCCGAACAGCGCGCGCTTCTTCAGCGCGATTCGCAGCTCAGTATAAGCGCGGTTGCTCCCGGATCGCCGCTCGCATGCCTTGATGGCGTTGCCGGTGAGCAGGTCGAGAATGCTTGCGAGCAGGCGGTGTTTGCAGATGCGCAAAGTACAGCAAGAGCGGTTGCGTATGTCAGCGCGCGGCTATCGCTGTTTTCCGATGTTTTTGCCATCGCTCAGCGCGGCGATCGTGATTTGCTGGCTGCCTTCGCTCCTACCCGCCGCGCCATCGAACTTGATCGCTATGGTATCGCCGCTCACGTTCTCGCCGTGCGCGATGGTTGCATCGCGGAACGCTGTGCGGCGTTCGATATGC
>DASWAK010000490.1:0-1805 GCA_036391175.1 Pseudolabrys sp. | reverse complement strand
CATCAAAGGGGGATGATCATGCAGGAACGCTTTCTTGGGGGCAAAATTTTGGCCCGGAACGGTTTGTCCGCTAATGACCCAAAGATGGGGTAATCGGCCGGCGGCTTGTGGATAGGTAAAAGATTTTGGGTGCTGCGCTTCAGGCTGATGGTGAAACGAGGTCACCGTGGTTACGGGCCCCAAGCATCAGAAGGAGAAGCGCAGCATGGACCATTTTGCCGGACTAGACGTGTCAGTCAATGAGACGAGCGTCTGCATTGTGGATGATACGGGCAAGATCGTGCGGGAAGTAAAGGTGGCAAGCGAACCCGACGCGCTGCTGCCAGTGTTGATGAACTCTGGCTATCACTTCAAACGGATCGGACAGGAAGCCGGGCCGCTATCGCAGTGGCTTTACAGCGCTCTTGCCGAGACAGGGCTGCCAGTGATCTGCGTCGAAACGCGACACATGCGGGCGGTTCTCAAGGCGCAGATTAACAAGACCGACCGCAACGATGCTCGCGGCATCGCGCAGATGATGCGGGCAGGACTTTATCGCCCGGTCCATGTCAAGACGTTACGCAGCCAGAAGCTGCGCACGCTGCTGACCCATCGCAAGCTGCTGCAGTCCAAGGCTATTGCCATCGAGAACGACCTGCGCGGAACCTTACGCAACTTTGGCCTCAAGGTGGGCATGGTCGGGACGGTCAAGTTCGAGGCCCGTATCAAGGAGCTGGTGGAGAATCTTCCCGATTTGGCCGCTCTGGTCGAGTCGCTGCTCGTCGTCCGGCGGGTGCTGCGCGAGCAGCTCGGCATCTTGCATCGCCGCGTGCTCGCCATCGTCCGGGACGATGAGGTGTGCCGGCGTCTGATGACCGTCCCCGGCGTTGGTCCGGTGGTGGCGCTGAGCTATCGCGCCACTGTCGATGTGCCTGCACGCTTCCGCAACTCCAGGGCGGTCGGGGCGGTATTGGGACTGACACCCTGTAAATATCAATCGGGCGAGAGCGATCGCACCGGCGCCATATCAAAGTGCGGGGACGAGATGATGCGGGTCATGCTTTATGAAGCGGCCCAGATCCTGCTGATGCGCTCAGCAAAATGGTCCTGGCTCAAGGCCTGGGCGATGCAGATCGCCAGGCGCCGCGGCATGAAAAAGGCAATCGTGGCGTTGGCTCGTCGCTTGGCTGTGATCATGCATCGCATCTGGGTTGACGGCACCACGTTCCGCTGGACCAGGGAAGAAGCCGCAGCGGCATGAGAGCCGCACAACATGAAATAGGAGGACACTCGAGCTCCACCGCGCGGTGGAATGATGTCCCTCGCGGGACGATGAATGAGGCGAGATCGTATGTCCACTTGGACCTGCTGTCATCTGACGGCAAAGCCGACCCAAAGATTGGTCCGCCTCGTTCTCGAATCCCATCATGGAAGGGCCTTGGTGCCGATTCCGAAGAGAAGCACGAGCCTGCGAGTGACATCGACACTGTACTGGTGGATAGTCTGAAAGCGCTTGACCCAAACCGGCCGATTAGAGAAGCGGACATGCGCTGCCGCACTCCACAGTCTGCTTTCGGGGGTAAAGCGGACATGACTTTGTGCGGAAATCCGCTTTTGCGGTCGCTATTGGGGGCAAAGCGGACATGGCTTTTTGCGACGCACATGTCCGCTTATGACCCAAAGCGGACATTGATTGCCCTCTTCCAGCACATCAGTTTTTACCGGTACGATGTCCCGTAAGGCTTGGGGAAAGCAATGAGGCGGCGGGAATTTATCACGCTTTTCGGCGGCGCGGCTGCTGCGTGGCCGCTCGCGGCGCGCGCGCA
>DASWAK010000489.1:0-1692 GCA_036391175.1 Pseudolabrys sp. | reverse complement strand
ATCATGAAGGAGTCCGACATCATGGGCGTCATCGAAGGCGGCAGCGCCGCCAAGAAAAAGGCTGCCTAAGGCTGCCAACCCGAAATCTAGATCAGAGGAACACGAACAATGGCTGCTAAAGACGTCAAATTTTCTGTCGATGCCCGCGACCGTATGCTGCGCGGTGTCGATATCCTCGCCAACGCTGTGAGGGTGACGCTCGGCCCAAAGGGCCGCAACGTCGTGCTCGATAAATCGTTTGGCGCCCCGCGCATCACCAAGGACGGTGTGACGGTCGCGAAGGAGATCGAGCTAGAAGACAAATTCGAGAACATGGGCGCGCAAATGGTGCGCGAGGTTGCGTCCAAGACCTCTGACATCGCAGGTGACGGCACCACGACCGCCACCGTGCTCGCGCAAGCGATCGTCAAGGAGGGCTCCAAGGCGGTTGCCGCAGGCATGAACCCGATGGACCTCAAGCGCGGCGTCGATCTTGCCGTCGAGTCCATCGTCGAACACCTGAAGGCCAACTCCAAGAAGGTCACGTCGAACGAAGAGATCGCCCAGGTCGGGACCATTTCCGCCAACGGCGATACTGAGATCGGCGATTTCCTCGCCAAGGCCATGCAGAAGGTCGGCAACGAGGGCGTGATCACGGTCGAAGAGGCAAAGTCTCTTGAGACCGAGCTCGACGTCGTCGAAGGCATGCAGTTCGACCGCGGCTATATCTCGCCCTACTTCATCACCAATGCCGACAAGATGCGGACGGAGATGGAGGATCCCTACATCCTTATTTACGAAAAGAAGTTGTCGGGCCTGCAGGAACTGCTGCCGCTGCTCGAGTCAGTCGTGCAGACTGGCAAGCCGCTGCTAATCGTGGCTGAGGACGTCGAGGGCGAGGCGCTTGCCACGCTCGTCGTCAACAAGTTACGTGGCGGGCTCAAGGTCGCGGCGGTGAAAGCACCTGGCTTCGGCGATCGCCGCAAAGCCATGCTGCAGGATATCGCCATCCTGACCGGTGGGCAGGCGATCAGTGAAGATCTCGGCATCAAGCTCGAGAACGTCACGATCTCCATGCTCGGCCGCGCTAAGAGGGTGATGATCGACAAGGAGAACACGACGATCATTCATGGCGCCGGCAAGAAAGCCGACATCGAAGCGCGCGTGACGCAAATCAAGGCGCAGATCGAGGAGACTACTTCCGACTACGATCGCGAAAAGCTGCAAGAGCGGCTTGCCAAGCTCGCGGGCGGCGTGGCGGTGATCCGCGTTGGCGGCGCCACCGAGGTCGAGGTGAAAGAGCGCAAGGATCGCGTCGATGACGCGATGCATGCGACTCGCGCCGCGGTCGAGGAAGGCATCCTGCCAGGCGGCGGTGTCGCTTTGCTGCGTTCGGTCGAAGCGCTCAAGCGCCTTCGCCCGGAAAACGAGGATCAAAAGCACGGTGTTGAAATCGTGCGCAAGGCAATCCAGATGCCGGCCCGTCAGATCGCGATTAATGCGGGCGCGGACGGTTCGGTCGTGGTCGGCAAGATCATGGACAAGGATCAGTATTCGTACGGCTTTGATGCACAGTCGGGCGAGTACGGCAATCTAGTGACCAAGGGCATTATCGACCCGACCAAGGTCGTGCGCTGCGCCCTGCAGGACGCGGCTTCGATTGCGGGCCTGCTGATCACCACGGAAGCCATGGTCGCCGAACTGCCGAAGAAG
>DASWAK010000488.1:0-3534 GCA_036391175.1 Pseudolabrys sp. | reverse complement strand
GGCGATGTCGAGACAATCGAAAATGAAGGCGGCGCTACGCTCGTCGACGCACGGCCTGGGTCATTCTTCTTCGGCAAAGAGAAAGCGCCGGCCTCTCAGGCCTACGGCCACATTCCGAGTGCATTGAATATCGACAGCGCGGAATTCTATGACCCGAAAACCAACAGGCTGAAACCGAAGGCGGAGCTCGCGACGATTGCGAACGCTGTACCCGCGGGACCCGCGGTAAGTTATTGTAACACAGGCCATTGGGCCGCGACTGATTGGTTCGTGCTGCACGAGCTGCTTGGTCGGAAAGAAACCAGGCTCTATGCCGGCTCGATGGTTGAATGGACTAGCAATTCAAGCCGACCGATTGAATCCTCGCGCACGAAATGGGACGATCTAAAAAAGGCCCTCGGCCTCGGTTCCTGATCTGCGCTCTGGAGTTTTTATGTCTACGGCAAGCTTGGCCGCGTCCGAAAAGGGCGCGGCCGTTCGCATCGATCGCCTTTTCCTTGGCCTCGCGCTCGCCTCTACCGCGATTCTGATCGCGCTGGTGCTGCTTGATCATCAGCCGGCATCGGCGGCGTTGATCCTCGGCGGCTTCGGTCTCGGCATCGCGTTTTTGAAAGCCGAATTCAGCTACACTGCGTCCTGGCGGCGCTTTCTCACGCGCGGGGAGGCGGGCGGTCTGCTCGCTGGGCTCATCGTGATTGCGATCTGCGCGCTCGCGGTGGTGCCAATGGCCGCGTTGACCCCGAAATTTGGTGGAGCTATCGCACCCCTCGGACCTTCGCTGATAATCGGTGCTTTCGTTTTCGGCAGTGGCATGCAGCTCGCAAATGGCTGCGGCTCCGGCACGCTCTATACTGTCGGTGGAGGCTCGGGTCGCATGCTGATCGCGTTGTTGTTTTTCATCATCGGCAGCGTATTTGGCAGCCTGTCGTTGCCGGCGTTTCTTTCCCTCGGCGGCGTAGATCCGGTGTTGGCATCGGACTATCTCGGCCCCTGGGGCGGGCTGGCGGCGACGCTTGTCAGCATCGCCATTGCGGCTGCGCTCATTATTGCCGTCGCGAGGCGCCGCGACGCCAATTTCGTGCCGTCACGTAACTATGTGGTCGGTGGAGGAGCCATAGGGCTGCTGTGCGTTGCCGTATTCGTCGCTGGCGGTCATCCCTGGAGCGTAACCTTCGGCTACACGGTCTGGGGCGCGAAAGCCGCGACAGCACTCGGATTTGACTTGTCGCATTCTGCCTTTTGGCAATGGCCGGGGCCAAAGCATGCGCTGGCCGAATCCGTATTGTCCGATACGTCCAGCCTGACCGATTTTGGCATGCTGTTTGGCGCTATGGCGGCGACGGCAGCTAGCAAACCGTTCGCCACGACTCCATGGCCACCCATGAAGTCGCTGTTAGCGGCCGGTATCGGCGGCTTGCTTATGGGGTGGGGAGCGCGGCTCGGTTTCGGCTGCAACATTGGCGCTTTCGTCGGGGGCGTTGCGTCCGGATCGCTGCATGGCTGGGTCTGGTTCCTCGCCGCTCTGCCCGGCTGCCTGCTAGGCATCCGCCTACGGCCCCTGTTCGGCCTGTCGCGGGAGTAACAATGATGCGCTCGGTATATGTCATCGTTGTACTGCTTGGCGTCGCAAGCATTCTCGTCGACCACTTGTCGAGCCCGTCGAGCGGCCGCGCCGTGTCGCCGGAAGATTTCGCCGGTGCCTGCGCGCCCTGCGGCGCGCCTTGTCCATCAAAACAATAGGCTGCTCAGCCATTCTGCTTCAGAAACGCTTCGACTTCGGCGCGCGTCGGAGCGCCCGAGGCGCCGCCGAATTTCGTGCATTTGAGCGCGGCGGTGGCGCTGGCAAAGCGCAGCATATCGGGAAGTGCGCGCCCTTCCGCAAGACCCAGCGTGAAGCCGCCATGAAAGGCGTCGCCGGCGCCCAGCGAGTCGATCACTTTGACCTTGAAGGCCGGCAAGTGGCGCAGCTCACCGCCTTCGAGCCAGTAAACTCCTTTTGGACCGTCTGTGATCGCGACAAAGCCGGAAAGATGCTCGGCGAGCCTCTCAAGGGCACCTTTATAATCCTGTAGTCCGGTCATTCCGAACAATGCCTCCGCCGATGCCACTACGTGGGTGCCGAGCGCGAGCAAAGGATCGTCCACTCTCGTGGACTGATCGAGATCGATGACGATCGGAATTTTGCGTGCCTGCGCGGCGCGACATACGGCGGTCACGAATTGCGGAAAGCGGTTATCCACGAGAACGGCGTTAGCATACGCGAGCAGTTTAGCAGGATCGTTTGGCACAACGTCGCCCAGATTGATGCCGCGGCGGGTAGCGATGGTTTTTTCGCCAGTCGCGTCGAGCAAAATTAACGACACCGACGCTGTGCCCCCATCGACGCGCGCAACTCCGCTGCAATCTATGTCCTCCTTGGCGAGGTCAGACAGGATGCGGTTGCTCACGGCATCCCCAGACCCGCCGAGGGGCCCGGCGAAGGCTGCGCGGCCACCGAGCCGCGCGATAGCTACCGCCGCATTGGCGGCGCATCCGCCGCCGGTGATGACGAATTCGCTTGCAGATACTTTGGTGCCGGGGGCAGGGAAGTTTTGCACGCGCATGACGACGTCCTGCACGGCGATGCCGGCGCAGAGGATTTTTGGTTTTTGCGACGTGCGCTCAATCAAAGCTGATCTCGTCCTCCACCCAGGCGCGGATGATGTGATGCGCGATCGCCACGGGCGGTGGTGTGGTGAGCCCTTGCGGATGTTTGCGCATAAGCATCGTCTCAATCTCGCTCTTGCTAAACCAGCGGGCGTCTTCGAGTTCCTCGCGATCGACCACAATCTCGTGCGTCAGTGCCTCGGCGTGACAGCCGATCATCAATGACGTCGGAAACGGCCAGGGCTGCGAGGCAAAATAGACCACGCGCCCGCAAGTGATGCCGGCCTCCTCGCGAGTTTCCCGATGTACGGCGTCCTCGATCGATTCACCGGGTTCCACATAGCCAGCGAGGCAGGACCACATCGTCGGTACGAAACGCGGCGAACGTCCGAGCAGACAACGCTCGTGGTCGCTCGCCAGCATGATCACCACAGGATCGGTGCGAGGAAAGTGCTCGGATTTGCATTGTGGGCAATCGCGCCGCCATCCGCCAGATACAAGCCGCGTTGCGGCGCCGCAGTTCGGGCAAAAGCGGTGGCGCGCGTGCCAGTGCAGCACGGCCTTGGCTTCTGCGATCGGCGGCAGGTGATCGGGAGCGACGAGGCCCTGCACCGCAATTGAGCGCAGATCGGTCACATGCAGGTCGTCGCGCGCTTTTAGTGCGTCCACTGCTTGGGGTGTGAGGCCATGACCGAACCGCGGCGTTCCATCGAGCAGGCCAAGGAAAACTGCTTCTGTTGCAGGTGATAACGCTTGTGCTTCGCTCAGCGTGAACAATGGCTCATTGAGCGGCGAGCCTTTTTTCGACACGACCCAGTCGCCGCCGACGACATAGGCTCCTGCGCCGCGATCGCGTGTCAGCGCGGCAATGGCAGCGGCATCGGCGCG
>DASWAK010000487.1:0-11119 GCA_036391175.1 Pseudolabrys sp. | reverse complement strand
AATTGGATGCCCCACGTGTCGGATATCATCACGCTCACGATCAATCCCGCGATAGATATTTTTGTCAATGTCGCGCGCGTCGAACCGACCCGCAAGTTGCGCTGTTCAGCGCCAAAGCGGGATCCCGGTGGCGGCGGTATCAACGTAGCGCGCGTCGCGCATCGCCTGGGTGCCCGCGCGACGGCGATTTATCCAACCGGCGGTGCGATCGGAAAGTTGCTGCATCGGCTGGTAGAGCGCGAAGGCATTGACAGCCTGGTGACGCCGTCGCACGTCGAGACGCGGGAGAATTTTACCGCCTACGAGGAGTCGACGGGAGAGCAGTACCGCTTCGTGCTGCCTGGCTCCGCGCTTCACCGCGCCGAATGGGAAGCCGTGCTCGATAAGCTCGCAACACTAGCAGAGAAGCCCAAATTCGTGGTTGCCAGCGGCAGCGTGCCACCAGGCGTACCGGAAGACTTTTTTGCACGCGTCGCCCAGCACGCCAAGCAGCTCGGCGCGCAATGTGTTGTCGACACCTCGGGACCGGCGTTGAAGGCGGCGCTTACAGAAGGTGTAACGCTGATCAAACCGAACCTGGTGGAGCTTTCGGACCTCGTCGGTGCGCCACTCAACACTGATGACGCTCGCGTGGCCGCATGCCGGAAACTCACGGCCGATGGACGCGTTAAAGCTGTCGCACTCACACTTGGGGAGCAAGGCGCTCTGTTGGTGACAGCCGATAAAACGTTCCGCGCGCAACCGCCCGCCATTAAACCGGTGAGCACAGTCGGTGCGGGCGATAGCTTTCTTGGCGGTCTGGTGGCTGCACTCGCCGCGGGTAACTCGCTACAAGAAGCTTTTCGTGTTGGGGTAGCAGCCGGGTCGGCAGCCGTGCTTTCGCCAGGCACCGAACTTTGTCGCGAGGAAGATGTGCAGCGACTGCTGCCTCAGGTAAACATTAACGAAATGACGCGCGCACCAGCGTGATGGTGGAATTCGGCATCGAACAGGCTCGTTTAAAGCCGTGTCGGCGTCTCCACCTTGGCTTTAGCGGGAACGCGCAATTCGTCGTGCATGATCTCAACCATGCCCATCCAAATGATGAGCGGAAGATAGAATAGCAGCGGCATTTTTGCGCTCACGTTCGGTTCGAAGAGGCAACGCAAGCGGCTTAGTCGCAGTTCCAGCGATCACGCGGGCGTGTTGATCGTTACGCGCACACCTAACGCCGCCCTGCTATCGTTGTGCGCGCAAACGCTGGAGCGGGCGAAGGGAATCGAACCCTCGTATGCAGCTTGGGAAGCTGCCGTTCTACCATTGAACTACGCCCGCGCGGATCCAGAATAGCGAATGGCGTGCGCACGCGGCAAGCGCGGTTTACTTTCGTCAGGTTTTGAAATGCTTGGAGAGCTTCAGGCTCTGCGCCTGGTAGTTCGAGCCTATGCCTTGGCCGTATAGTTTCTCAGGTTTTGCAAGCATCTTCTCATAGACCAAACGACCGACGATCTGCCCGTGCTCGAGAATGAAGGGCACCTCGCGTGAACGTACCTCCAGTACAGCGCGTGCGCCCTTCCCGCCGGCACCGGCGTAGCCGAAGCCCGGATCGAAGAAGCCGGCATAGTGCACGCGGAATTCGCCGACGAGCGGATCGAACGGCACCATCTCAGCGGCATAAGCGGGAGGGACCTGCACCGCTTCCTTGGAAGCGAGAATATAGAACTCGTTGGGATCAAGGATCAGGCTCTTGTCTGGACGCGCTTGCATCGGTTCCCAGAAATCGAGCACTGCATAGCCGCCACGGCGTTCCACATCGATCAGTCCGGTGTGCCTTTTCGCGCGGTAACCAACCAGACCGCCGGGGCCCAAACCGGAAAGATCGACACTGACCGCAACGCCCTCGCTCACATCGGCATCGTCAGCGTCGACCAAGCGCTCTCGTGCATGCAAGTTGCGCAACGAACCAGCATCAAGCAGCGCATGACCGCGGCGGAAACGAATTTGCGACAGGCGCGAGCCCTCACGCACCAGAACCGGAAAGGTACGCGGGCTGATCTCCGCATAGAGCGGTCCATGATAGCCGGCCTCGACACGATCGAAGCCACGCGTTTCGTCCGCAATCACGCGGGTGAATACGTCGAGTCGGCCGGTCGAGCTTTTAGGATTGGCTGCAGCTGAGATATCGTCGGGCAACGCCAGACTTTCCAGCAGTGGCACGATGTAAACGCAGCCGGTTTCCAGCACTGCACCGTCAGTAAGCGAAATCTCGTGCAGCTTTAACTCGTCAATACGCTGGGCGACCGTTGTGCGGCCCGGCAAAAAGCTCGCACGCACGCGAAACGCCACGTCTCCCAGCCGCAGATCGAGGCTCGCCGGCTGGATCTGATCCGGCACAAATTGAGCCTCGGACAAGATCCCGCCATCGGCGGCAAGCGCCGCGATCATGCGGTCGGGCAGGATGCCCTTGTCATCGATGGCGAAAGAAAGTGCCACGGCGTCCCCGTTTTGCAATTGCGCCGATCTAACCTGAGGAGCACCTTGACGGGAAGCGGTGCATCCCGCTACAAACATCTTATCCCGTGGTCATTTGAGCCGGCCGGCTTGCAGCCACGTTAAACAAGTCGCTAAAAGGCCGGGGACGCGTGAGCCCGGCCGAGATATTTCTCCGGCCGGTTTTTTGTTGGCCGCGCGCGTGGTCCCGAAAAGTCGATACCGGTTTTCGGAAAAAGCCATGCGCAAGGCCTAAAGGAGGCCGTGATGCCCGCGTCGACCAAGAGCTACCGCCCCGAAACCCGGCTGGTTCATGCCGGCACATTGCGCTCGCAATTTGGCGAGACGTCGGAGGCGTTATTCCTCACCCAAGGCTACGTCTATCCGACCGCCGAGGAGTGCGAAGCGCGCTTCTCCGGCAAGACCCCGGGTTACGTCTATTCGCGCTATTCCAACCCGACCATGCACATGTTCGAGCAGCGCATGGCGGCGTTCGAAGGGGCGGAAGCCGCGCGGTCGACTGCGACCGGCATGGCGGCCGTGACGACCGCGCTCATGGGCCTGGTAAGAGCCGGCGATCACGTGGTCGCTGCCAAAGCGCTGTTCGGTTCTTGCCGCTGGGTGATCGAGGAATGGCTGCCGCGCTTCGGGGTGACGTCGACGCTAGTCAATGGCACCGATCTCAATGCGTGGAAAAAGGCGGTCCAGAAAAATACCAAGGCATTCTTCCTGGAATCCCCAACCAACCCGACATTGGAAGTGATCGACATCGCCGCGGTTGCAGACATCGCGCACAGCGCCGGTGCCAAGCTTATCGTAGACAACGTGTTTGCCACACCGCTCTATCAAAGCCCACTCACGCTCGGTGCTGACTGTGTCGTCTATTCGGCGACCAAACACATCGATGGTCAGGGCCGCGTCCTCGGCGGCATCATCCTGGGCTCCGAAAAACTAATCCTCGACCATTATCATCAAGTTCTGCGGCAGACGGGTCCTTCACTGTCTCCGTTCAATGCCTGGGTGCTGCTCAAGGGTCTGGAGACCCTTCCGGTGCGCGTGCAGCGACAGACCGACAATGCCGGTGCGGTGGCGAATGCGCTGGCCGGCCACAAGAAAATCACGCGACTGATCTATCCTGGCCGGCCCGACCATCCGCAGGCCGATATTATTCGCAAGCAGATGCGTGCAGGCTCGACGCTCTGCTCATTCGAGGTCCAAGGTGGCAAGGAAGGTGCGTTCCGCTTTCTTAACGCTTTGCAGCTGGTCGGCATTACCAACAATCTCGGTGACGCCAAGAGCCTGGTCACTCATCCGACCACAACCACGCATCAGCGGCTTAGGCCTGAACAGCGCGCCGAACTCGGCATCGGCGATGGATTGATCAGATTTTCAGCTGGCCTTGAACACCCGGACGACCTGACCGAGGATCTGCTCTCGGCGTTGGATAAAGTCTGATGCAGTCAGGGAAAAAGATGTGGCCCAGCGGTCGCCGACATTATCGGCCGCTGTGCGGCTTCGGCGATGGCATTGCCGAGTCCCTTCGCCATGCAGGCATAACTCCAGTCATTCATGTGCAGCCCGTCGGACGACACGAACGTCTCGAATCCAAGATGATCGACTTCATGCCAGTGCCGCATCACATCGAACCGGCGGAATAAATCGACGTCTTCTTTCTTGGCGGTGTTCGAGATCAGCGCGACCATCTGCTCGGCTTCGGGTTTGGCGATCACCTTCGGCGCAAATTGCGGATCGATTAGCACGACATCGGCTCCGATGGCGCGAATCTTGGCAAGGCCGGCGCGGATCAACGTATCGTGGTCGGTCAACTGGTGATCGCGAATGACCGAATTGGTGCCGAGCTGCCATAACACCAAATCGGGCTTGGCTGCGACCACCGCGGAATCAAACCGCGCGAGCATGTCAGGGACTTCTTCGCCACCGACGCCGCGGTTGAGCACCGTGATCGACCGTTTCGGGAAATGCTGCCTGAGCTCGATTGCGAGTTGGCTTGGATAATTCTTTGTCGGCGAACTCGCACCCGCTCCTGCTGTTGATGAGGAACCAATCGCCACGATCGTGACCGGTTCTCCCAACGTAAGCTTCCTCGCGAAGTGCGGGAGCGGATTGGCCAGACGGATCAGATCGAGTGGGGCATCGCAAATGGGGGCTGATGTTTCGGCGCGCGCGGGCAACACCACTGCCAGCCCCGCCAACAGCGCGGCGGCAGCAAACGATTTCTTCAACCGTTGTTCGGGTTCGTCACTCCGCAAAGCGAATCCCCTCAATTAGCGACTGCCGTTGGTCGGCGTTTCTTCAGGTTTGGCTGCCGCGATCACCATATCGGCCAGCAAGCGCCCTATGCAATCATGGACCCGCTCGGCGGTGTCAAGTTTTTTCGTGGCCGAATACAAATCGAACGTTCCGAGCTCGTCCCATAATTTCATGATGCTGAACCGATCGAATAACGGTACTCCATGCTGCAACGCAACCCAGCGCATGTCTTCTGCATATGTCCCAAGGGCAATCATCGATTCGGTCCGTGGACTATATTGCGCGTTGATTAAGATCACATCAGCGCCCGCTGAATGGGCAATATTTATACCCTTATCGAGGGCCTGGCTGAATTGATCTGGATCAACTGCAGCCATCGCGTCCACTGTTCCTGTCTGCCAAATGAGAAGTGCGGGCTTGGTAGCGCTTAGCGCGGCCGGAAGCGCCTTAACCATCTCGGCAGCGGTTCGTCGCGCTTTGACGTCGGTTGTAACCTTCACCTCAACGCCGGGCAGTTGCTGAGCAAGCGCGTGCTGAAACCGCGCCGGATAGGCATTTGCCGTACCGCTCGATCCCGGCAGTTGCGAAGAACCGGCGCCGACAACCAACACGGTGAGATGCTTCGTGCTCAGCGCGAGGACGACTTGGGGCAACCGGAAGTTCGTATCCACGAGATTTTCGGCAATCCGGCATTCGGCCGGTTGCTCGGCCCATGCGGCGCCGCTGCCCAGCATCAGCAACGCCAGCAGAAGCAAGCGTCCCGTCATACCTCGCCCCCCGCATAGCCCGGCCTCGCGGCGGGCGGGCGCGGTCCCCCGCCCCGTCGTTCGGCTTGTCTATACCATGAAATCAGCGCCGCAATCGCCACCATAATGGCGATGCCAAGAATACTGACGATCACCTGGGTGAGGACGCGATTGGACACCTCCGTAAATACGAAGTGTCCGGCGAAGGAGAGAAAAACGCCGCTACAGAATGTTTCTAGCGAATGCTGACCGCACACAATCGCCGGCCAGAAAATCCGAGACTTTAACGCCGGCCAGTCGCGCGGCACGAAGGCAACCGTTATCACGGCCAACGCCAGAAAATGCATGATGCGAAGGACGTCGAGGTTGGTCTTGTCGATCGGATAGATCGCGTCGCCGACGAATTTCGGTACGAAACCCGCAAGACGCGGAAAATACCAGGTCATCGCAATTGAGAACGCAAACAGCAGATAAGCAAAGGCCAGCCCGATGACCACCTTGGAATTTAACCAGCGTGACAGGTTTTGCGCGCCACCGAGCGCACACCATGCGCCGAATACGAATAGCAATTGCCAGGCAAACGGATTGAACACCCAGGTGCCGCTCGGATAGGCCGGAATGTTCCACTCGAAGAACCACATGAGTGCGTAGAGTGACGCCGACGAGATCAGAGCAATCGACGGCGCGCGCAGCAGCAGCCACAGCATCGGCGGGAACCACAGCAGCAATAAGATGTAGAGCGGCAATATGTCCATATTCACCGGTTTGAACTTCAGCAACAGCGCCTGAAGGATGGTCACATCCGGATTCTTGAGGAAGTCCAGGACGCCCATTTCCTCGGTATAGAGCGGATTGTCGAAGCTATTTGCGACGTACGCGATCTCGGCGAGGTAGATTGCAAGCAGAAACACATGCGCTACGTAGATTTGCCACGCGCGCTTGAGCACCCGCGCGGAGGAAACGATGAAACCGTGCTGCTGCATCGCACGGCCGTAGACAAAGGCTGCGGTATAGCCCGAGATAAAAACGAAAATCTCGGTCGCATCGCTGAAGCCATAATTGCGGATGGTAATCCAACTCACCGCATTGGACGGAATGTGATCGAGGAAAATCAGCCAGAGTGCGAGGCCACGGAACAAATCAAGCCGGAGATCGCGTTCGGTCGAAACCGGGGCCATGTGCGGCTTTTCTTTCAAGCGGTCTTTCGGTCATAATCCCGAGGATGAAGCGACTGGCAAGCCCCGGCGAAGTAAATTGTGCGGCATATAGATGTATCGCGCCATAACCCGCAAGATTGAGGTCACCGTGACGCCCCGTTTTGTTTCGGAGCGGTCGTCGCCAAGCAATGGCTATTTTTTCTGGGCATATACCATCAACATTACGAATCTGGGTGCGGAGACCGTTCAACTAAAAACGCGGCATTGGCGTATTACCGACGCGCTCGGGCGCTTGCAGGAGGTCAAAGGTCCGGGTGTCGTCGGCGAAGAACCGACACTCAAGACTGGTGAATCATTCGAATACACCAGCGGCGTTCCGCTGCCGACGCCATCGGGTTTCATGGTCGGAAGCTATGGCATGGTGACGGAAGGTGGAGAGCATTTCGACATTGAGATTCCCGCATTCTCGCTCGACTCATCCTACGCCGAACGCACGATCAACTAGGATTGGCACCAACCTCGCCCGGTGCAAACTGATAATTCGCGCTGCAAAATTCGCAGGTGACGGAAATCTTGCCGTCTTCGACCATGTGGTCACGATCGTCCTGCGAAAAGCTTTTGAGCATGGCCTCGACATTGTCGCGCGAACACGAGCACTCCGCGCGCAGTAGACTGCCGCGAAAAACGCGTACACCCGGCTCGTGGAACAGTCGGTAGACGAGCCGCTCGCTGGAAAGTGACGGGTCGATCAGCTCGACATCCTCCACAGTGGAAATCAAGGCCTGGCCTTCTACCCAGGCGTCGTCTTCCTCGACAGTGTGCGGCTCAATACCTTCGGGCGCATCGCCGGGGTCGAGATCGGCTACGCGCGCACGTTCGGGTGCCTTCGGCAAAAATTGCAGCATAATGCCACCCGCGCGCCAGCGGTGTGTGAGGCCACCCGATCCGGCACGCAGTTCTTCCGCAACCGCGAGCCGCACCTTCGTCGGGATCTGCTCCGATCGAAGGAAATACTCGTGCGCTACATCTTCCAGCGAGCCGCCATCAAGAGCGACCAGGCCCTGGTAGCGGTTCATGTCAGACCCCTGATCGACGGTCATCGCGAGGTGACCGTTGCCAAGCAGCGCGGCGCCACTCGCATCGCCTGACGCGATCGCCGCAGCCACACGATCCTTATCGAAGCGGGCACAGGCCCGTACTTTGCCGGGCGCGGTGAAGTCCACGACCAGCATGCGAACCGGACCGTCGCTTTGCGTTTGCAGAATGAAGCGCCCGTCAATCTTCAAGGCCGAGCCGAGCATGACCGTAAGAACCATGGCTTCGCCCAGGAGCTTGGCGACCGGTTGCGGATAGGCATGGCGCGCAAGGATCTGGTCAACGGCAGGACCAAGCCGCACAACGCGACCGCGCAGGTCGAGCTTAGCCACTTCGAACGGCATCACGGTGTCATCGGCGGTCGTGGCCGATGGTGCGCGGGAAGGAATGGCGATTTGAGGATCGGTCATGGGCCCTATGTAGCGTTCAAGGGTCGGAATACGAGCCCCGCGATTCCCGCCTTTAGCATGACCGGCATTCGGGCTGACGCGGCGCTAGGCGTCGACGTGCAGGCACCAGGCGAGCAGCCCCTTTTGCGCGTGCAGCCGGTTCTCTGCTTCGTCAAACACGACCGACTGCGGACCGTCGATCACCTCGTCGGTGACCTCCTCGCCGCGATGCGCCGGCAGGCAGTGCATGAACAGCGCGTCGGGCCTGGCTTTCGCCATCAGGCGGGCGTTGACTTGGTAACGCTTGAGCACATTGTGCCGGTGCTTGCCGTCGCGATCGCCCATCGACACCCAGGTGTCGGTGACCACGCAATCGGCATCCTTGACCGCCGCTTCCGGGTCATCGCCGATAATAATCGCAGCGCCCGACGACTTCACCCAGTCCATCAGCCATTTCTTCGGCCGCAGTTCCGCCGGCGTCGCCACCCGAAGCTGAAAGTCAAAGCGCTCAGCCGCGTGCATCCAGCTCGCCAGCACATTGTTAGAATCGCCGCTCCAGGCCACCGTGCGGCCGCGGATCGAGCCGCGCTTTTCCTCATAGGTCATGACATCAGCCAGCACCTGGCATGGATGCGAGCGCCGCGTGAGCCCGTTGATCACCGGAATGGTGGCATGGCGCGCGAGCTCGGCCACCGCCTCGTGGTCGAGGATGCGGATCATGATCGCGTCAACGTAGCGGGATAGCACACGCGCCGTATCGGCCAGCGTCTCGCCGCGGCCCAGCTGCATTTCCTGCGCCGTGAGCAGGATCGCTTCGCCGCCCAGCTGACGCATGGCAACATCGAAGGACACCCGTGTGCGCGTCGAGGGCTTGTCGAACACCATAGCCAGCGTTTTGCCGGCGAGCGGCGCCGCATTCAGACCCCTTGCGCGCGCCGTCTTCATGGCGCGGCTGCGATCGATCAGCCCGGCCAGCACCGGCTTCGGAATATCGGTGAGATCGAGGAAATGCCGGACGCCGTTTGCGGTCATGACGCCACCTTGGCCGGCCGCGCATGCGCCTGCGCGAGACGCGCGCACGCCCGGTCGATGCATCCGACTGCTTCGGTGATTTCTTTCTCGCCGACGATCAGCGGAGGCAAGAGCCGCACCACATTATCGCCGGCGGCGACGGTAATCATCTTCTCGGCACGCAATTCATCGACCATCTCGGAGGCCTGCGGAATCATGCGCAGACCGATCAACAGGCCTTCGCCACGCACTTCGGCGAGCACTGAAGCGTAGCGATCCTTCAATTCCGCGAGCCGTCGCTTCAGCAGCAAAGCATTTTTGCGTACGCCTTCGAGGAAGCCGTCGGCTATCATGACGTCGAGCACGGCATTGCCCACCGCCATCGCCAGCGGGTTGCCGCCGAAAGTCGAACCGTGCGTGCCGGCGGTCATGCCCTTGGACGCTTCCGCAGTCGCCATGCAGGCACCGACCGGGAACCCGCCGCCGAGCGCCTTGGCGATCGTCATGATATCGGGAGTAACGCCCGTGTGCTGATAGGCGAACATGTCGCCGGTGCGGCCGATGCCCGTCTGAATCTCATCGAAGATCAGCAGAAGGCCGTTGTCGTCGCACAGCTTGCGCAACGCGCGCAGGAACGTATGCGGCACTACCCGCACGCCGCCCTCGCCCATGACCGGCTCGATCATGATCGCGGCGGTTTGCGGCCCGATCGCCTTCTTGGTCGCTTCCAAGTCGGCGAACGGCACCTGATCGAAGCCGTCGACTGGCGGACCGAAGCCTTCGAGATATTTCTTGTTCCCGGTCGCGGCAATTGCTGCCAGCGTGCGGCCGTGAAAGGCGCCTTCGAAAGTGATGATGCGGTAACGCTCTGGCCTACCCGAGGCCGACTGATATTTGCGCGCCATCTTGATGGCGCACTCAATCGCCTCGGCGCCGGAATTCTGGAAAAACACCGTGTCGGCAAAACTCATTGCGCAGAGCCGGTCGGCCAGCTTTTCGCCTTCAGGAATGCGGTAGAGATTGGAGACGTGCCAGACCTTGTGCGCTTGCTCGGTCAGCGCCTTGACCAGGTAAGGATGCGCATGCCCAAGCGCATTGACGGCAACACCGGATGTAAAATCCAGGTACCGCTCACCCTCGGCCGTGAACAGCCAGGCGCCCTCGCCCCGCTCGAAAGCGAGATCGACCCGCGCATAGGTTGGCAATAAATGCGAACTCACGACCGGTTTCTTCCATCGAACATTTTCGTCCGCGCATGATCTTGTCCAAAAACCGGTGCCCAATTTATGGGGTCATGCGCTTGCGTTTGCGCATAACCTTTTGTGAGATCGGTCACTGATTTCGGCGCCATGCGCGCACGCCGAAAAGAAATGTGCCGCCTCGCCGGGCGGCACTTTTTTCATTCTATTGCCGGACCTCGCGCTGTCAACACGCGGACCGACGACTCAATTGCGCCGCAGGTGCCGATTCTAAAGGAAAACCTGTTGGTAGCTAGGCGCGGAGCCTTGCAAACGCTTGCAGGGGAGTCACTGGCTATTGTAGCCTTATTTCTAGATAGTACGACATCTCGTGCTACCGAGCGATTTCTAGTCCATCCCTGACGCGTATGCGTCTGGCGCCCGATGGGGCGTCTGACGACGGGGTTGGATTCCATCCAAGGCCTTGAAGTCTGAGGAGAAAACCCATGGGCTGGACGGACGAGAGGGTCGAGCTCCTAAAGAAATTATGGGCAGATGGTTTATCTGCCAGCCAGATTGCGGCCGAGCTCGGCGGGATTACCCGCAATGCGGTCATTGGCAAGGTTCACCGTCTCGGCCTTTCCGGCCGCGCCAAAAGCCCATCCTCATCGGCCCCACGGCCGCGCAAGGCTCGCTCCTCCGGCCACATGATGCGAGTGCCGCGGCCATCGATGCGCGGCAATACCGCCCTTGCCTATGACTATGATGTCGAACCCGAGCCGGAGTTGATCGAAATTCCGGTT
>DASWAK010000486.1:0-16906 GCA_036391175.1 Pseudolabrys sp. | reverse complement strand
GGCTACGCTATCCATGGCAGTTACGAGATCTCGCATCTCGGCAGGCCTGCCTCGCACGGCTGCATCCGCCTCCGTCCTGAAAACGCTGCTGTACTGTTCGCGCTGGTCAAGGATCATATGCAAGACACCCGGATCGTCATTACCGGCGAGGGACCGGCACCCCGGGTGCGTGCGCGTGGGCAAGACCCGCAAGAAATGCCCAGCCACCGGCGTCGAAATTTCGAGGATACTTTCAGCAACTGGCCGGACACGCCCCGCGCGCGTACGACCTGGCAAGATATGCACTAAAAGTGAGGGTGTTGCCGGCGCCTCTGGTGCGTTGCAAAGTTCCGGCGCGGACTAAACGTCCACCTTCAGCGCCGCGATAAATGCTTCCTGGGGAATATCGACCTTGCCGAACTGTCGCATGCGCTTTTTGCCTTCCTTCTGCTTCTCGAGAAGCTTGCGTTTACGAGTCGCGTCGCCACCATAGCATTTAGCAGTGACGTCCTTGCGGAAGGCTCGCACGGTCTCGCGCGCAATGATCTTGCCGCCGATTGCGGCCTGGATCGGTACCTGGAACATGTGCGGCGGAATCAGCTCCTTAAGCTTCTCCGCCATGGCGCGGCCGCGCTGCTCGGCGCGGGTGCGATGCACCAGCATGGACAGCGCGTCGACTGGATCGCCGTTGACTAGCATCTGCAATTTCACCAGGTCGGCCGGCTTGTAGTCGGTGAGGTGATAGTCGAACGAAGCATAGCCACGCGACACTGACTTCAGGCGATCGTAGAAGTCGAACACCACTTCGTTGAGTGGCAGGTTGTATTTCACCATGGCGCGGTTGCCCACATAAGTGAGCTCTTTCTGCTCGCCGCGGCGGTCCTGACAGAGCTTGAGCACTGAGCCGAGATATTCGTCAGGCGTGAGGATCGTGGCCTCGATCCATGGTTCCTGCATTTCTTCAATATGGTTCGGCTCCGGCATGTCGACCGGATTGTGGATCTCGAGCTCTTGGCCGGTGGTGAGCTTGATCTTGTAGATGACCGAAGGCGCGGTCGCGATCAGATCGAGATTGAACTCGCGCGTTAGTCGCTCTTGGATGATCTCGAGATGCAGCAGCCCCAGAAAGCCGCAACGAAAACCGAAACCGAGCGCAGCCGAAGTTTCCATTTCGTAAGTGAAACTCGCGTCATTAAGGCGCAGTTTGCCCATCGCCGCGCGCAGGTCTTCGAATTGGGCAGCATCGACCGGGAATAGGCCGCAGAAGACGACTGGAATTGCGGGACGGAAGCCGGGCAGGGGTTTCTCCACGGGATGGCGATCGTCCGTAATAGTGTCGCCAACACGGGTATCGGCCACCTCCTTGATCGATGCGGTCAACATGCCGATTTCGCCGGGGCCTAGCTCCTCCACCGGCTGAAGCTTCGGCGTGAATACGCCGGTGCGATCCACATCATAGGCGGCATTCGTGCCCATCATGCGGATGCGCTGACCCTTCTTCAGCACACCATCGACGATGCGTACGAGAACGACCACGCCAAGGTAGACGTCGTACCAGCTGTCAACCAGCAGCGCCTTGAGTGCGGCATTGCGGTCGCCTCTTGGCGGCGGCAGCCGCGTGACGATTGCCTCCAGCACTTCCGGCACATTCAGTCCGGTCTTGGCTGAAATCTCGATAGCGTTGCTAGCATCGAGCCCGATCACGTCCTCGATCTGCTGCTTGACCTTGGCCGGCTCGGCGGCGGGCAGATCGACTTTGTTGAGCACCGGCACGATCTCGTGGCCGTTGTCGATTGCCTGGTAGACGTTCGCGAGCGTCTGCGCCTCAACGCCCTGGCTCGCATCCACCACGAGGAGAGAACCCTCGCAAGCGGCCAGCGAGCGGTTGACTTCGTAGGCGAAGTCGACATGGCCCGGCGTGTCGATCAGATTGAGCACATAGTTTTTGCCGTCGCGTGCTTTGTAGTTAAGCCGCACGGTTTGTGCCTTGATGGTAATGCCGCGCTCGCGCTCGATGTCCATGGAATCGAGCACCTGCTCTTTCATCTCGCGTTCTTCCAGCCCTCCCGTGAGCTGGATCAGCCGGTCGGCAAGCGTGGACTTACCGTGGTCGATATGCGCGACGATGGAGAAATTGCGAATATTCTGGATCGGTGACGCCGTCATGGCGGGCGAGATAACACTCGGGGTGCAGTCCTACAAGCGCGCTAGACCCGTCATCCGGGTAAACGTTGGCAAAAATGCGCATGCCCGGTGCATGGCCAGGCATGACGATGATGTTGGTATAAAAAACTAGTAGCGGTAATGGTCCGCCTTGAACGGACCTTCGGCTGCGACGCCGATATAAGTTGCCTGCTTCTGCGAGAGCTTGGTGAGCTTCACACCGATCTTTTCGAGGTGCAGCCGCGCGACCTTTTCGTCGAGTTGCTTGGGTAGCGTATAAACCTGGTTCTTGTACTTGCCGGGATTGGTCCACAACTCGATCTGCGCCAGCGTTTGGTTGGTGAATGAAGACGACATGACGAAACTCGGATGACCCATGGCGTTGCCGAGATTCACCAGCCGACCTTCCGACAGCAGTATGATGCGCTTGCCGTCGGGGAATTCGACCTCGTCCACTTGCGGCTTGATGTTGTGCCATTTCATGTTGCGCAGCGCAGCAATTTGGATCTCGCTGTCGAAGTGGCCGATATTGCAGACAATGGCGCGGTGTTTCATTTTGCGCATGTGCTCGAGCGTGATCACGTCGACATTGCCGGTGGCGGTGACGAAGATATCCGCGCGCGGTGCGGCATCTTCCATGGTAACGACTTCATAGCCTTCCATCGCCGCCTGCAGCGCGCAGATCGGATCGACCTCGGAGACCAACACGCGGCAACCGGCCTGACGGAGTGACGCTGCCGAGCCTTTGCCGACATCGCCGAAGCCTGCGACCATGGCGACCTTGCCCGCCATCATCACGTCGGTGCCACGTCGGATGCCGTCGACTAGTGACTCGCGGCAGCCATAGAGATTGTCGAATTTCGACTTGGTGACGCTGTCGTTGACGTTGATGGCAGGGAACATCAGACGGCCTTCCTTCGCCATCTGATAGAGCCGGTGTACGCCGGTGGTTGTTTCCTCGGTAACGCCCTTAACCGCCTTGGCGGTTTTTTTGTACCAGCCGGGCTGTTCCTTCAGTCGCCTCTTGATGGCGGCGAACAGGACTTCTTCTTCTTCGTTGCCGGGATGATTAAGCACGGCCGGCTCGGTCTCGGCCTGCATGCCGAGATGCAGCAAGAGCGTAGCGTCGCCGCCATCGTCGAGGATCATGTTGGGTGTGCCGCCGTCATGCCATTCGAAGATTCGGTGGGTGTAGTCCCAGTATTCGGTGAGGCTCTCGCCCTTGACCGCGAACACCGGAACGCCGGCTTGCGCAATCGCGGCGGCGGCGTGGTCCTGGGTCGAATAGATGTTGCAGGACGCCCAACGCACGTCGGCGCCGAGATGAGTCAGCGTCTCTATTAGCACCGCCGTCTGGATGGTCATGTGCAGCGAACCGGCGATGCGGGCGCCGCGCAACGGCTGCTGCGGGCCATACTCCTCGCGCGTTGCCATCAGACCGGGCATCTCGGTCTCGGCGATATTGATCTCGTTGCGGCCCCACGCGGCTAGCGAAATATCCTTGACGACGTAGTCGTTGGTCTTGGCCTTTGGCTTGGCGGCGGTCATGGCGATCCCTGTACTATTGCAAGGCGAACGGATTGGCCGTGCCTATAACAGGCCACCGCCGGTGCCGCAACGCATATATAAAGATTTCTTTATGTACGGCTAAGGAAGATGACGAGTCAGTCCTCTTCGCCGAATCCGCTGGCGACCAGCCTGCATAAGGTTGCCACCGCCGCTGCGGCATCCTTGCCAACGGCCTTAATAGTGATGGTGATGCCGGGGCCGGCGGCCAACATCATTAGCCCCATGATCGAGGTGCCACCAACGGTTTCATGCCCGCGCGTGACGGTGATGGCGGCATCAAATTGTTCGGCAGTTTGCACGAATTTGGCCGAAGCGCGGGCGTGCAGACCCTTTTTGTTAACGATCTCCACCTCGCGCACGACTGGGGTGTCGTCCGCTGAAACGCGAGCGCTCATTTACCGTTGAGGACCCGGCTAGCGATCGTGCAGTACTTGCGGCCGGCTTCCTGAGCGGCAGAAACGGCATCCTGTAGCGGGCAGATCTCACGGATTTTGGCGAGCTTGATCAGCATCGGTAGATTTATACCGGCCAGAACCTCGACCTTGGGCTGGCTCATGACTGAAATGGCGAGGTTAGAGGGCGTGCCGCCAAACATGTCGGTGAGGATCGCCACTCCTTCGCCGCTGTCGACGCGCTTGACCGCATCGAGGATATTTTTGCGGCATTGCTCAACATCGTCGTCAGGGCCGATGGTAATCGCCTCGAGCTGGCGCTGGGGCCCAACCACATGCTCCAGCGCTGAGCGGAACTCGATGGCGAGCCGCCCATGGGTCACAAGTACGAGGCCAATCATCCCTAACTCCTCGCGGGCGCTACGCTGCACCGCACGATAGGGCGCGCATTCACGCCCATTTGAAGCCCCATTGCAAGGGCTTCCATCGCTATATAAGCGCTCTGTTGCACTGCGGAAAGACGGGGTCAAAGGAGGGCTCGGAGCGTGCGTTTTCGGCGGCGCGATCCTAGGCCCGTTATGGTTAATTTTCCTCAATCAAGTCGAAGGCGCGGGGGTAGCCCAACAAATGACCGCAGGTCAATCACCCTGCCGAGGGGGTTTGCAGCGTGGCCAGCACCATAGGCAGGGCCGTAATTCCGGGTGCGACCGCAAGCCGCGGCAGGGTGACCCCCTGGATCATGACGCTTGTACGCTCCGTCCCAGGATAGCGTGTGGCGTCCCCAGCGCCGAGATCAACAACCAGACCCACCATCGCCACCGGTTCGAACTCAATCCGCCGAATTCCAAGGCCATGGACCTCGATCATGCCGGCCAGCGCCCCCACTGGCCGCACAAGCAGCCGTGCCGAATGGTTTTCCACATATGCGCGATCATCGGCGACCAGCCTCGCAAAGGTCAGCAGGCCTTGCGCGGCGGCTGTCACTAGACTCCACGCGAGTGTTGATTTGCCGGAGCCGGCCGGCCCGCGGATCAATGCTGCCTGCGGGCCAACGAGAACGGCAGAGGCGTGGATGGTCGTGGCGCCAACCGCCATCACATTGCCGGCAAGCGCACCACGAAACGGGCGCCGAGTACGCGTGGCTCCTCTGTGCGGCCAGCGACGGTCATACGATTTTCAACTTGGATTGTGCCGCCGTGCGCTTCGATGATCTGTTTGGAGATCGACAAGCCCAGACCGGAATTTTGCCCGAAGCCCTGTTCCGGCCGATCGGTGTAGAAGCGCTCGAATATCTTATCGAGCGCTTCCGGCCGGATGCCTGGTCCGTCATCATCGACCAAAATGTCTACCTCGTTTTTGAGCCTGCGGCAGGTAATGCGCACGGTGCCGCCTGGGGGCGAGAACGAGCGAGCATTGTCAACTAAATTGCTGATGACCTGGCCGAGTCTGGAGTCATGCCCAGGGACTTTGAAATTTGACAACGGACTTCCCTCGAAAGTGAGCGTCACGCTGACATCGTCGGTGCGTATTTCGTTGGCGGCTTTCACAAGGGCGTCAAGCAATTTGGCGAGGTCGACTGGGGCGGCTTCCTGGCGCTGCAATTCGGCGTCGAGTCGGCTGGCGTCAGAGATATCAGAGATCAGACGGTCGAGCCGCTTAACGTCATGCTCAATCACCGCAAGCAAGCGTTGGCGACTTTGCTCTGTCTTGGCCAACGGCAATGTTTCCACCGCTGAGCGCAACGAGGTGAGGGGATTGCGCAGTTCGTGCGCGACATCGGCAGCAAAGCTCTCGATCGCCTCGATGCGGGTGTAGAGCGCATTAGTCATGTCGCGCAGCGCCCCCGATAATTCTCCGATTTCGTCGCGCCGTCGGGTGAAATCGGGAATCTCGACGCGAGTGCGAATGCGCCGGCGTACACGTTCGGCCCCGTCGGCGAGCCGCCGCACGGGGCCGGCGATAGTGCCGGCAAGCAGCATGGAGAGCACGACCATTACACCGGCGGCAACCAAGAATACTTTCACAATGGCGAGTCGCTCAGCCTCAACCATGTCGTCGATGTCGGCGCCTTGCGTCGATAGCATCAGCGCGCCGCGCACAGCGCGAAAACGTTGCACCGGTACCGCCACCGAAACGATTACCTCGCCGCGGTCATTGACCCGCACCATGCTGGCGTGCGCGCCGTTGAGCGCCTGCGCGACTTCCTGGTAGCCCTTGCCGTTCTCGGGACCGAGCTCGTTGTAGAGCGGAAGGTCACCGCGACCGAACCAGCGGCGCAAGGCGATGAACGCGCGCTCCATTAGACCGGGTTTTTCCGCATTTGGCGGCGGAAGGTCGAAGCGCAGCACGTCGCCGCGGCCGTAGAGATTACGGCTGTCGAGGATAAGGACACCGTCGCGGTCGTAGATGCGCGCGCGCGTCTTGGTTGGCGAGACGAGGCGGCGTAGCACTGGCGCGACCCGCTCCGGATTGATCGGAAACTCAATACCGGAGAGCGATTCATCTGACGGGCCATAGCTTTCGCCAGCCTGCAATTCCAGCAGCCGTTCCGGATCAATCGTGATGGAATCGGTTTCGACTGTGGCGGATGCCGCAATCGCGCCGGCGATGATTTCGCTTTGCGTCAGCAAGCTTTGCACACGCGCATCGATCAGTCCGGCGCGGAATTGCGAGAGGTAGAGCACGCCGGTGAGCAGCGCGACCAGGCCGGCGAGATTGAGGAATACGATGCGGCGGGTGAGGCTCGAGAAGCTCTGCGAGATGAAGAGTTGCCAAACCGAGCGCGCCATGCGCCGCACAGCGCGATCTTGCTTGGGCGCGGGGCGCGGCGTCTCCTCGCCGGGCCGTTCGGCTTCGGCTTTCTGCGCCATGATTTCCGCAGTTCGATCGAGCACGTCGTCCAATCCAGCCGGTACCGTGGGCCATTTTACCGGCGCATGATCGTTTCCGAAAACCGGTGCCCACTTTTCGGGATCATGCGCGATTTGACCCCAACATTTTACCGCAAGCCGGGACGCTCCGTCAGGCCACCCAAGTGGGCCGCAACATTAACAATTCGTCATTCCTTAAAGCGATAGCCGACGCCGTAAAGCGTCTCGATCATCTCAAAATCGTCGTCGACCACTTTGAATTTCTTGCGCAGCCGCTTGATGTGGCTGTCGATAGTGCGGTCGTCCACGTAGACCTGGTCGTCGTAGGCAGCATCCATCAGTGCATTGCGGCTTTTAACAACACCGGGACGCGTGGCGAGCGCTTGTAGGATGAGGAATTCGGTAACGGTGAGGGTGACCGGCTCATTCTTCCAGGTGCAAGTATGCCGTTCCGGATCCATGCGCAGCAGGCCGCGCTCGAGCACCTTGGTGGAATCGGGTTCCTTGGGCGTCAGTCCATCTTTCGGGCTGGCGCGGCGCAGCACGGCCTTTACGCGTTCGACCAGGAGCCGTTGCGAAAACGGTTTTCGAATGAAGTCGTCGGCGCCCATTTTGAGGCCGAACATTTCATCGATTTCCTCGTCCTTGGAGGTGAGGAAGATCACGGGAATGTCGCTTTTCTGGCGCAGCCGTCTTAGCGTTTCCATGCCATCCATGCGCGGCATCTTGATGTCGAGGATGGCAAGATCTGGTGGCGACGTTTTGAACCCATCCAGCGCCGAGGCGCCGTCGGTATACGTCATGATGCGATAGCCTTCAGCTTCGAGAGCCATCGACACGGAGGTCAAGATATTGCGGTCGTCGTCGACGAGAGCGATTGTCGGCATGAGCCCCTCTTGCGTGACGTCCCGCGCGTTTTGAACCCCATAAACAGGGTCTGAAATGTGGCCTCTTTGCAACAACTATGTGATTCGGTAGCGATTTCAAGCCCAAGGGCCAAAAACTCATGGCACACGGTCAACATCGTTAACTTATGAGTCGCCAGCAAATGAAGCCCGATAATGCCTTCGATGCCCGCTTGGCCGCAAAGAAACTGTTGCGCGAAGGCCGTTCAGGCGCATTGGCGACCCTGATGCCGGGTTCGGGCGACCCCTATTGCTCACTGGTCAACGTTGCAACGGCAGCCGATGGTGCGCCCCTCTTCCTGCTGTCGAAATTGGCGTTGCATACGAAGAACATCCTGACGGATGGGCGGGTCTCGCTGATGCTGGATGAGCGCAAGGAGGGCGATCCGCTCGAAGGCGCGCGCGTCATGCTGATGGGCACGTGCGCGAAGAGTTCCGACCCTGCGGCTTCGGCCTCTTATCTACGCCGCCACCCGGATGCAGAAATGTTCGCGAACTTTGCCGATTTTGCGTTCTACCGGATGGCGATCGTGCGCGCGCATCTCGTCGCCGGTTTCGGGCGCATTGTGGACCTTGGTCCGCAAGCCATTCTTACGGATGTCTCCGACTCCGAAGCCCTGATCAAAGCTGAGGCGGACGCGATTGCACATATGAACTCGGACCACGCCGATGCTTGCCGGCTCTATGCCACCAAACTGCTCGGCGCGCCGGATGGCGAATGGCGTTGTGTGGGCATCGACCCGGAAGGCCTCGAATTGCAACAGGGGCGGACGGCGTTGCGGTTACCTTTTTCGCAGCGGGTCACCGGGCCCGGCCCGCTGCGCGCTGTACTCAAGCAGTTGGCTGACGAGGCAAGGGCAAAATGAATTGGTTACGGGACAACTCATGCCCGCCTGATGTATTAGCCATCAAACGCAGGCCGTAAGCGTTAACTTATTGATGCAGCGCAATGTCGACTGGCAACCTTGCATGGCATTTGTCCTTGGCATTTCAAGGCCGTTGGTGCATATGCTCGCGCGCTTTGGAACGAGAGGCTATACTAACTTTTATAGCCGCATAGGGCCTAACGGCCCGCAAGCTTTGGCTGGAAGCGACCCGCCTGTTGGGAGGAATTCGCGTGCAAGAGCAGGGTTTGCAGAACGGTGCTTATGGCGCCGATAAATTCGGCTTCGAAAATCTGGCTAAGGTGCGCTGGAACCTGACCGAACCCGCGCTCTATGAGTGCGCCATCTCATCGGGGGAAGCTTCGCTGGTCGTCGGTGGCGCGCTGTGTGCCGAGACCGGCCACCACACTGGCCGTAGCCCGAAGGATAAGCATACCGTCGTCGACGCCCTCACCGAGAATTCGGTGTGGTGGGACGGCAATCGCAAAATGTCGAAGGAGAACTTCGACAACTTGCTCACCGATTTTCTCAAGCATGTCGAGGGTAAAAAACTTTTTGCGCAGGACCTCTACGGCGGCGCCGACCCGAAATACCAGATCAAGACCCGCGTCTTCACCGAACTGGCCTGGCATTCGTTGTTTATCCGTCAATTGCTGATCCGTCCCGAGCGCGCTGATCTCGCGAAGTTTATCCCCGAACTCACTATCGTCGATCTGCCTTCATTCAAGCCCGACGCGAAGCGCCACGGCGGCCGCGAAGGCTCCGACACGATGGTCGCTATCGATTTCACCCGCAAGATCGTGTTGATCTGCGGTTCGTCCTACGCCGGCGAGATGAAGAAATCGGTGTTCACCACGCTTAACTTCTATCTGCCCGCGGAGAATGTCGTGCCGATGCACTGCTCGGCCAATGTCGGGCCGAACGGCGACAGCGCGCTCTTCTTCGGCCTCTCCGGCACCGGCAAGACAACGCTGTCTGCCGATCCGCATCGCACGTTACTTGGCGACGATGAACATGGCTGGGGCCCTGATGGCATCTTTAATTTCGAGGGCGGCTGCTACGCCAAGACCATCAGGCTCTCGCGCGAAGCCGAACCGCAGATCTGGGATGCCACCAACCGCTTCGGCGCAGTGCTGGAGAACGTGGTGTTCGATCCCGAAACGCGCGTTCCCGACTACAATAATGATTCAAAAACCGAGAACACCCGTTCGGCCTATCCACTCGATTTCATCCCGAACGCCTCGCGCAGTGGCCGCGCCGGCCATCCGAAGAACATTATTTTCCTCACCGCAGATGCTTATGGTGTGATGCCGCCGATCGCCAAGCTGACGCCAACGCAAGCGATGTATCACTTCCTCTCGGGTTACACGGCAAAGGTGGCCGGCACTGAGAAGGGGCTGATCGGCGTGCAGCCCGAATTCTCCACCTGCTTCGGCGCGCCGTTCCTGCCGCGCCATCCTTCGGTCTATGCCGACCTGTTGCGCGACTACATCAGCAGGCACAAAGTCGATTGCTGGCTCGTCAATTCCGGCTGGACTGGTGGCAAATACGGCGAGGGCCGCCGCATGCCAATCAAGGCGACACGCCGATTGCTCACCGCTGCGCTCAATGGCTCTCTGAACGATGCCGACTTCCGCACCGATCCCTATTTCGGCTTCTCGGTGCCGACCTCGGTGCAGGGTGTCGAGCCGCATTTGCTCAATCCGTTCAAGACCTGGAAGGATAAGGCCGCGTTCGACAAGACCGCGCGCGATCTGGTCGGCATGTTCCAGAAGAACTTCGCCAAGTTCGAGCAACACGTCACGCCGGACATCAAGGCGGCGGCGCCGGAAGTGCGCATCGCGGCCGAGTAATCTTTATTATGCATCACCGGCTTGCGTGTCGCTGTTCACGCATCGGCAAACTATTGCGCAGCGGGGGCTTCGACTGCGCGTCTTAGATTCCGCACCAATTCTGCACTACCCGAGAGTAAATTTCGGTGGCCTGTTCAATCCGTGACACGAAGCAATATTCATCCGTTTGATGGGCCAATGCCAGTTCACCGGGGCCTATGATCGCGGTTGGCGGTGAACCAAGCGCGGGGGTCAAGATCGAAGCATCGGTAAAATATGGTGCCGCTGCAATCCCGTCGGCGATACCGGTAATTTCGCCTGTGATACGAAACATGTCAGCGATCCACCGATCATTTGGGTTGGTCCAAACGCTTTGCGCATCGAGAAGCGGGCTCAGCACAACCTCATCTCCGAGATAGCTTGCTAACTGATGACAGATCTTTGCGTGGTCCTGTCCCGGTATTGTGCGGATGTCGATACCAATGACCGCGCGGTCAGGCACCGAATTGATGTTTAGCCCGCCGTTGATCGTGCCGACGTTGAGCGTCGGGGTGCCGAGAACATCGTGCCGCGCGAAATTGAAATCGAAATCCTGCAGGGCCGTGACTGCGCGCGCTGCCTTGTAAACCGCATTGATGCCTTTCTCGGGCATCGAGCCGTGTGCGGTGACCCCCGTTGTCATGGCCTCGAGCCATAGCGCGCCCTTGTGGCCAACGAGCAGTCGGTTGCCCGTTGGTTCCGCGACAACGAGTGCACCAACCTGCGGAAGACGTGTTTTACCGCGAACCAGCGCATCGGCTCCGGAGCAGCCCGTCTCTTCGCCCGCCGTGATAATCAGCACAACTCCGGGCGTGGCCGCCAACCTGTCCGCCAGCGCAATACAAACTGCAACGAAGGCAGCAACGCCGCTTTTCATGTCGGACGAACCGCGGCCATAGAGCTTGCCGTCCACAATTTCTGCGGCCAACGGGTCGATGGACCAGGACCGCGCGCCAAGCGGCACGGTATCGAGATGCCCGGTAAATCCGATCGGCAATTTTCCGGGTGCGCCACCAATACGTGCGATGACCTGTGCCCGCCCTTCGCCAAATGGAACGAGATCGATGGCGAACCCCGTACCTTCGAGTAAGGAAGCGAGCCGCTCGGCGCAAGCACGCTCGGCGCCAGGTGGGTTGATCGTATTGAACCGGACGAGGTCTTGCGTCAGTTCGACTGAAGACTGCATGGCTTATCCAAAGTAGGCATCCCGTACGTCCTCACGGGCTGCGAGTTCTGCCGGTGTGCCGCTCGCCGCTACACGCCCTTTCGATAACACGAAGCCGTAGTGCGAAATCGCAAGCGTCTGGTGCGCGTTCTGCTCGACCAGGAGCACGGTGATGCCACGCTCGTTAATGCTGCGGATGATGTTGAAGTTCTCCTTCACCAGGCGCGGCGACAGACCGAGCGATGGCTCGTCGATCAAGAGCAACTTGGGCGCGCACATCAGGCCACGGCCAATCGACACCATCGCTTGCTCTCCGCCGGACATTGTGCCGGCAAGCTGCGTGCGTCGTTCGGCCAGCCGTGGGAAAATGTGCAGGATTTCGGCAAGGCGCGCCGAACTAATCTTGTCAGAGCTCTCCTGATAGGCGCCGACCCGCAAGTTCTCCTCGACCGTGAGCTTAGGAAACACTTTGCGGCCCTCAGGAATGCAAGCAATGCCGGCGGCGATGATCTTGTGCGTTGGCAGCTGCGTGATGTCAGTGCCGTTGAAAACGATTCGGCCGGCGCGTGGCGGCGTCAACCCGAGGATCGAACGCACCAGAGTAGTCTTGCCGGAGCCGTTAGAGCCGAGCAGGCAGGTGATGCGGCCATCCTCGACCTCGAGCGAGACGCCTTGCAGCACGTCGGCCTTGTCATAGGCCGTAAAGACTCCCTCGATCTTAAGAGTGCTGGCCATCATGCCACTCCGAGATAGGCTTCTTGTACTTGCGCATCGGCGGCGACTGCGCGGTAGGGGCCTTCGGCGATCTTGCGGCCGAAATTGAGAACCACGCAGCGGTCGGTAATGCGTTCAATCACGCCCATCTCGTGTTCGACGATGATGATGGTGAGGTCCTTATTCCGCGCGCGTACCTGCAGGATGTCGTTCATCAGTTCCGTAGTCTCCTCATGCGTCATGCCGGCCGAGGGTTCGTCGAGCAGCAACAGCTTGGGCGCGCTGATCAGCGCACGGCAGATCTCGATGCGACGGCGGTCGATCATTGGCAGGCCGGCGACCGGATCAAACAGGCGATCGGCCAGCGCGGGCTCGAACACCTCGACCAGCGCACGCGCGGCCGCATAGTTCTCCTCGAACTCACGCTTGAAATAGCTACGCCTCACCAGATTGAACAATAGCCCCTGATTGAGGCGCTTATGGTTGCCAATCATGATGTTGTCGAAGATCGAAAGGGGCAGAGAGAGGCGCGAGCGCTGGAAGGTGCGCGACATCCCGGCTTGGTAGACCGCCCGGCCGCTCGCATTGGTAACATCGGCACCGTTGAAGGTGACCCGCCCGGCGTCGGCGCCATAGATGCCGGTGATCACGTTAAAAAACGTGGTCTTGCCTGAACCGTTCGGGCCAATCAGGCCAAGGATCTCGTTGGGAGCTACCGCCAGATCAAGCGCGTCGAGCGCCAGCACGCCGCCGAAATGTTTGGACAGGCCGCGGGTTTCGAGCAACACGCTCATGGCCGCCATCCGGGGAAATAGCGGCGCACCGGCCGCGGCAGCAGTCCCTCCGGTCGGAACAGCAGCACTGCGATCACCATCAGCGCATAGAGTAGAAACCGGTATTCCTGGATGGTCTGCAGTTTCTCAGGCACGACCACGACGATGATAGTCGCTACCACGAGGCCCCAGGGGTTGCCGATGCCGCCGAGCAGCAGGATCGAAACCAGAATGAGAGAGTCCGCGAAGGTGTAGTTATTGGGTGCGACGAACCCGCCAACCATTCCGAAAAGCGCGCCGGCGATTCCGATGATAAAATTGCCGATCAGGAAGGCCGTGATCTTCCAGCGGACGATATCGAGGCCGAAGCAGTTTGCGGCCGTTTCATCGAGCCTTAAGGCGTCGAGGTTGAGCCCAACCCAAGAGCGCTCCAGCCGACGTACTAGCACGAAGGCGCCGACGAGCAGCAGCAGGCTAACAACGAAATAGTTCATGTAGAATGAGAGCGAGACGCTGCCGATTTCGATATTATCGTTAAACGACCAGCCGAGAATGTTCATGCCCTTGACCTGCAGGCCCTGCGGCCCGCCGAGCACGTCGTTGACTTCAAGGAAGGTCTTGAACAGCAAGGCAAACGCGATAGTCACCACCGCGGCATAGTGTCCGCGCGTGCGCAGCACCGGCAATAGCAGCAGCGAACCGGCCAGTGCCGCTAAGAAGCCGCCGATCAAAAGCACCAGCAAATGCGGCAGCGCGGTCTGCGCATTGAGCACGGCCGAAGTATAGGCGCCGATGCCGAAAAACGAGGCGCCTGCGAAATTGAGGACGCCGGCATAGCCGAATTGGACGTTGAGCCCGAGCGTCGCCACCGAATAGAGGAGTACGGTGATCACCAGTAGCAACACGAAATGGTTTTCGTGGAAAAATGCAGCCATCGCGAGCGCCGCGATGATCGCGCAGCCGCCGAGCGCGTGCTCGTAGTCGGCAAAGGAGCCGGTCACGCTAACAAGCAGGCCGAGCCAAGCGGCAGCGATCACGGAGGCGATGCCGGTCACGAGCAACGCGATGATTAAGGCCTGTTGTTCCGCGGCCAGCAACGCGATCAGATAGGCCGTGGCAATCGCGAGCGCGATCACTCCGGGCCATAGAGACGCGGACGCGTTCTTCGCCATTGGGCTAGACCCGCTCACTGATCTTTTCCCGGATCAGCCCGGTTGGCCGCCAGGCCATGATGGCGATGACCACAGCGAAAGCGAACACATCTTTATAGGCGCTGGCGAAGGGCAGCATCACGGTGCCGGCGGTCTGCAGCCCTGCGAACAGAAAGCCGCCCAGGATGGCGCCATAGATACTGCCGAGACCGCCGATGATGGCGGCGGAGAAGCCAATCACGCCGAGATAAAGGCCAATGCCGAAATTGATCTCATTGTAGTAGAGGCCGTTCATCACGCCGGCGAAAGCCGCGAGGCCCGAGCCCATCGCAAAGGTGATCAAGACGATGGCGGTGAAATTGATTCCCATAATGCGCGCGGTTTCCTCGTCTTGCGCGACGGCGCGGATAGCGAGACCGAGTTTGGTGCGGTTAAGCAGGAATTGCAGGCCGACGATCACCAGCACGCCGGCGCAAAGCATGAGCACATTGTCGAGCCGCAGGTTGAACTCACCAATGTCGATCGCGCTGCGCGGCAGCAGCGCCGGAAATGGCTTCGGATTGGCGCCCTGTGGATAGAATAGTCGCACGGATTCGCGCAGCACCGTGCCGAGCATTAGCGTGATCAGCAGTGTGTTGAGCGCGGGCGCCGAGCGCAAAGGCATGACGAGATAACGCGCAATCACCATGCCGAGCAGCGCCATGGCCAGCGTTGCCAGCACGAGCATGACGACAAGATTGAGCCAGTTAGAGTCGATGCCAAGCGCGTGCAGTCCGACATAGGTGGCCAACGCGGTGAAGGCGCCAACCATGAGCACATCCCCATGCGAGAATTTGATAATGTCGAGAACGCCGAAGAACAGCGTGAAGCCGACCGCCACCAGTGCATACATCATGCCGAGCATCAGCCCGTTCATGACATATTGCGCGAACAGGCCTGCGTCCATGTCGGGAGACCTTGGGCGGCGTTAAAGAAAAGCGGGACCGCGTAGAACGACCCCGCTTGCATCAGATTATTTCTGCCCCGGCAGTTTACGCTTGCCGCTTTCGTATTCGCTCTCGAACCATTCCACGAACTTGCCGTCCTGGACAACGTATTTCGTGACCACCGGCACAGTGTTCTGGCCGTGATCGTCGAAGGTGATCTTGCCAACGATCGAATCGCGGTTCTTCACATCGCCGAGCGCGGCGATCACCTTTTTGCGGTCGGGACCGACCTGCTCGATAGTGTCGAGGATCATGTCCATGGCGGCATAAGCGAAGGCGCCGTAGGCCTCTGGCGGATTGTCATATTTCTGCGCGTTGTATTTATCCATGAAGAATTTGCCGCCCGGCAGCTTCTCGGCTGGCGCGCCTTCGCGGAAGGCGAGCGTACCTTCTGCCAGCGGGCCGAGGCCCTGAATATAGGCGTCGGACACGATGCCCGAGGTGCCGTCGAACACCGCCTTGATGCCAAGCTTGTCCATCTGCGAGCGGATGCGAACGCCGATCGGCGTGAGCCCGCCGAAATAAATTACATCGGGATTAAGCGCCTTGATTTTGGTGAGTTCGCTTGTGAAGTCCTGCTGATCGGCGGTGACGCCAAATGTGCCGACGATCTTGGTCTTGCCGATCTTGTCGAGGGCCTTGCTAAAATACTCAAGATGACCCTTGCCGTAGTCGGTGGTGTCGTGGATCACCGCCACGGATTTGTAGCCGAGCCGCGAGATCAACTCGGCATTGGCGTCATTCTGGTTGATCATGGTGCCGTTGACGCGATGCACCTCGGCGTATTTGTTGCGGTAGGTGATGTCGGGTAGCACCGCGCCCCAGACGATCACCGGGAAGCCGAACTTGTGATAGACGTCGACGGTAGCAATTGCCGTTGCAGAGCAGTAATGCGTGGCGCCAGCGATGATGTCCTTATCGGCGGCCATTTTGGTCGCGACCTGCACCGCCACGTTTGGCTTGCACTCATCGTCGAGTACTACCATCTCGTATTCGTATTTCGCTTTCGGGTCGGCATTGCGCAGGCGAACGGCGAGATCGGCCGAATTTCGACCACCAAGACCGTTCACAGAAACACCGCCGGTGAGTGGACCTATGAAGCCGACCTTAACTTTGTCTTTGGCTTCGGCGGTCGCTGCTGCGAGAGCAAATATAATTGCAGCAATACAAGCCGCCGTGCCGTGCGCTGTTTTGGTCATACGTCCTCCCTCCGTCGTTTTATCCCAAAATGGTTTTGGCAGTTCCGGGCATAGTTGCGCGGGAGAGGACTTACGGCAAGCCCGTATTTTTGTTGTAAAAAACAGAGCAGGATGTCGTAGGTGGTCTGATGCGGATAGAAAAGGGCGGCTGCAGAGCCACCCTTTTTCATTTCATCACAGTGGCCGCAATCAGTTGCCCGACTGTCCGGTCGTCTCCGCCAGCGAGCGGCCGATGCGATTAAAGCGCGCCTTTTGCTCGCTGGTGAGCGAGCTGTAAAAGCTCTC